>NZ_JBFABB010000163.1:0-12404 GCF_040640035.1 Micromonospora sp. NPDC023633
CCTGGCCACACCGCTGCATGGACCGCCGATCCTGGCCCAAGCCGACACCGCGCTCATCGAACTGCTCAGGAGGTAGCCGCCCGAGCCAGGCCGACATCGACCTCTCCGCCGACGCGATGACAGGTTGCTCCACCGTCCACCGGTCGAACTCGTGAAGACCAGGACCAGGGAGCGCCGGCGATCCTGCCTCGCATTCAGGACCGTCGAAACACCCGACGTAGTGACAGCTGGCAGATCTGGAGCGCTTGACGCGGGATCAAGAGACCACAATGCCGCTTCATACAGGTCCCCGTCCGCTACCAGCGCCGCTGCGATGACCACCTGGCCCTGTCCGCATAATGCCAGGGATGACTGGCGACCGCGTGATGTTGGACGGTTCGTGGCCCTTTCAGGAACGCGTCCGGCATCTGCGCGATGCCTGGGTCCGGGACGGACGCGGTCGTGCCTTCCTGGTCACCGGCAGGGCGCTCTTCGCGGTGTACTGCTGGAGCTTAAACAACAAGATCGGCGACCCGACGGCTCCGGCGTACGATGCCGAGCTGGCCGAGTTCGTCGCCGCCTCGTACGAACTCAATGGCGGGTCCGTCGGCTGGAACGCCATGCTCAACAGCCGCGAGACCTGTTCCACCTGCCATGATTCGTACCGGCTGGAGAACCTCGGGATCTGCACCGGCTGCATGCGATACACCTGCTACGGCTGCGGCGACCATGAACGCTGCACCGGCGAGCTGCTTTGATCGCGAGGCTGTCGGTCAGGCAACCACTCTCATCGGCTACTTATGTACTGGTGCTACGACCGCAGCCCGGCCAGGCCTGGTCGAGGTGACCGGCGGGGTAGCTCTCTCATCGGCTGCCCACCGCGAGTTGGTGTGGCTCTCATCTGGCATGCGTCCTGCCGGCCACCGAGGCTCAGGGGTCTTACCCAGCTCGAAGTAGCGCTGCCCTCCTCGGGCGGTGGATGTGTCGGCTCGTCGGGTCGTGGCCATGGCCGTCATCATCGGTGACCCGCATCCGCGCCAACCATGGATCTAGCGAGCTGTGTGGAGCGGCTGTGCCGATCGGCTCGGGGTTGGTGAGTTGTCGAGCAGGGCGCCCAGTGCGGCGGCGGACTCGTCGGTCAGGCGATAGATGCCCTGGAGGCTGACGGAGCGTTCGAGACGGCCGTCGACGACGTACTTCAGGGTGCGCTGGTCACCGCGCCGGTTGCGCCAGGTCAGCGTGCCGAGCAGGTCACCGGGAACGGTGACGTCGAAGCGGATCGGGGTGGCCTCGACATGCACCGGGACCGCTCCGCACCCGTCCGCACCGAGCATCGCCCAGGCGTGGTGGCCCGGATGGGCCGGATCCCCCCAGGTCACCGGGGCGCTGCCGCAGCAGTCGCGCCGCTGCTTGTCGACGACGCGGAGCCGGCTCACCACGTGCAGCACGCAACGGTTGACGTGCAGCGCGAAGACGGAGTCGCCGACCCCGACGCTGGTCCAACTGGGCAGGGACTGGTGCACCCCGCTGAACGTCACCGGAGGCCGCTCGCCGACCCGGTGCCTGCGCAGCTCCCGGCAGACGTCCTGGGTCCACAGCGCGGTGAAGGCAGCCGACATGGTCGTGATCGTAGGAGCCCCGACCGACAGTTATCGGACATGACGCCGTCGGCCGGAACCGGACCTCGAAGTCCCTCCCCGCGCTGTGGACAGAAGTTCCACCCTCACCTGTTACCTTCGCACCTTCCAGACGTGGAAAGGGTGGCCGCAGTGGAACGCACCACGGCCTACAACGACTCCTGGTACCGGCAGCCCGACCCGGTCGAGCGGGAGGATGGCCGCCGGCTGACGAACCAGCATTGGGTACGCGTGGCGGCGGTGTGGCTGCTGGCGACGTGGTCACCGAATCAGGCTGCCGGCTGGTCGTCGACGATGGTGTCCGGGCGGACCAGGTCCCGCCGGGATCAGCAGTGGCCAGAGCCGCCGCCGTTGACGGAGATCGCGGACGCCGCCGGCCTTCCGGAGGTCACCGGCGCGACGGTGCTGACCAGTCGGGTGTCGGTCGGGCCGGGACGGTCCTACGAGCCCGTGCGCACCGACGAGGAGGTGGCGACCGAACTCGTCAGCCTGATCTCGGCCGTGGTGGGGACACCCGACCGGCGCACGGAAGTGCTGGTGCGGTTCCTCGCCGACGAGCTGGCCGGCCCGTACGCCGATCTGCTCCGGCTGACCACCGACAGCGAGCGGCCGGAGGAGGCGGGCCGGCCGGAGCCGCTGCACCTGCTGCACCGCGACTTCGACGGCAGCACCCTGCGGGTCTCGCTGCATCCGGCTCCGGAGCTTCGACAGCCGCCGGTCACCGACTCCGATGGCGCCGACGCCGCCCTGCGAACCCGGCTGGCCTGCATCATGACGTTGCTGAGCGACCTGCTCTGGGTCAACAACAACAGCCCGGTCACCTTCCGGTTCCGGATCGGCCGGCTGGACTCCGGGGACGGCGATCCGGTGGCCGCCGCGGCCCGCTGGTGGGTCGAGAACCGCGAGGACGCGGACGAACACGACGAGGAGGCGTTCCGGCCCGTGCCGGCCGCCGACCTGCGTTCCGGTCTCCGCAATCTGGTACGCATGCACCTGAGCGTGCTGTTCGACGGGAGCTGGGACGGCATCGACGAGTTCCCGGAGCTTCCGGCCGACCACCTCGCGACGTTCCTGGGCGACGACCTGATCGATCTCGTCCTGGCCCGGATGGGTGCCGACGCGCACATCGGATACGCCGGCCTGCTGCCGACGACCTGGCCACCCGACGACGAGGACTTCGAGGAGGAACAGACCACCGTGCTGCTGGTCGATCGGAACGAGGTCGCGGTCCTGGAGATCGACATGACCTGCTGAACCGGTCAGGCGGGCGAGCCGGAGAACGGCCGGCGCGCTGAGCGGGGTGCCACGGCCCGGTCGTGCGGCAGCCGCGACCGGAGTACGGTGTCCGGTCGCGGCTGCGCCGGCGACAGCGTCAGCGCTGCGGCAGTGGCCTGACCAGGGTCGGTGCGCCCGGCGCCGGGACGATCGTCGGCACCCGGGCGGCGGCGGCGGTCCGCGCCGCGACGGCGCTCTCACCAACCAGTGCCGTGTTCAGGAACCTGCCGACCGCCTCGCCGATCGGGTCCGGCGCGCCGGGCAGCGCATAGTGCGTCACGTTCTGGGCGAGGCTCACCTGCCGCCGACCGTCCGAGGTGTGCAGCGAGATGGCGCTGTGCCCGAAGACCAGGCCGTCGTGCCCCCAGACGTCGCCGGTGGGCCAGGTCATCCGGTAGAGGCCGAGCCCGTAGCCGGCGGCCTCCGGCTGGGCCGGGTCGAACGGCACGGTGGTCTTCATCGCGGCCAGTTGGGCCGGGCGGAGCAGCCGGCCACCGAGCAGCGCCCGGAAGAAGGTGTTCAGGTCGGCCATGGTCGAGACGAGCGCCCCGGCCGTCCAGGCCCAGGACATGTTGCTGACGCTGAAATCGCGCAGCTCGCCCTCGTACCACGGCACGTAGCCCCTGCTGTGCGGGCCGGCGATCCGGGGACGCAGGCCGGGGAAGTACGTCTGCCGCAGCCCGAGCGGCCGGAGGATCCGCCGGTGCACCTCGTCGGTGGCGGACCGGCGGGTGACCCGCTCGATGATCAGCCCGACCAGGATGTAGTTGGTGTTCGAGTAGGAGAATGCCGCGCCCGGTGCCCCGGTCGACGGCTGACCGAGGCCGGCCCGGACGAGTTGGCGCGGCGTGAACGTGGTGGACCGGTGCCGCTCGATGTCCTCCGGGGTGGCGAAGATGACGTGGTCGTAGTCGCTGATCCCGCTGGTGTGGTCGAGCAGCATCCGGACGGTCACCCCGGCGACCGCGAACTCCGGAAGGTACCGGCCGATCGGGGCGTCCAGCGCGATCCGGCGCTCACCGACGAGTTGCAGCAGCGTGGCGGCGACGAAGGTCTTGGTGATGCTGCCGACCCGGTGCTGGAACCCGGGCAGCACCGGTCGACCGGTCGTCACGTCGGCCACCCCGCTGGCGCCCCGCCACCGGTCCCGTCCGTCCCGCGCCTCGGCGAACACACCGGGCATGCCGGCCTCGGTGATCGCGCGCAGGTCGGCGGTGAGCGCCGCGTCCGGCAGCGACCCGGCGGGCGGACGACCGGCCGCGAGTGCCGGGCCGGCACCGGCCAGCAGGGGCGTCGCGAGTGCCGTACCGGTGGTGGCCAGCAGGAAACTGCGGCGTGACAGGTGCATATCGCCTCCCGTGTGACGTAACTGCTGCTCATGGTGCCATCGGCCACCAACCGGAAACGTCGGTCTGCGGACCCATATCGGCCTCCCCACCGGGGATGACCCGGCCTCCGACCCACGCGGGAGAATCCGTCCGACCAGCGACGGAATTCACCGACGCCGATTCCACATACGGTGCCGGTCCATGCGACCGCCGAAGCTGTCCGTCCTCATCCTCGCCGTCGTCGTGCCGACCACCGGCACCGGTGCCGCCTGGCGGCCCAACCCGAGCTGGCAGCTCACCGAGACCGGGGTGACCTCCCGGCTGCGCGGGCTCGCCCCGGTCGACAGCCGGGGCGCCTCGGCCAGCGGCAGCGACAACACCGTGCTCCGCACCGTCGACGGAGGACGGAGCTGGCAGCGAGTCGGCCCGACAGGCGTGGAACCGGTGCCCCAGTTCCGCGACATCGCGGCCTTCGACGGGTACCGGGCGGTGATCCTCTCCATCGGCTCCGGTGGTGAGTCCCGGGTCTACCGCACCGACGACGGCGGCCGGCACTGGACCGAGACCTTCCGTAACGAAGACGAGCAGGCCTTCCACGACTGCCTGGCGTTCTTCGACGACCGGCGCGACCTGGCCCTCTCCGACCCGGTCGACGGCCGGTTCCGGATCCTATCCACCGCCGACGGTGGCCGCTCCTGGTCCCTGCTGCCGGACGCCGGCATGCAGCGGCGCTGCCCGGCGAGTTCGCCTTCGCGGCCAGCGGCACCTGCCTGGTCACCGCCGACCACGGGGCGGCCCGGACGGCATGGTTCGCCACCGGCGGCGGCCCGTCCGCCCGGGTGTTCCGCACGACGACCGGGGGCTCACCTGGCGGGTGACCGGGACCACGGTTCCGGGCGGCGCGACCGCCGGCATCTACACCCTGGCCTTCCGCGACTTTCGGCGCGGCGTCGCGCCCGGCGGCGACTACCTCATTCCGACCGCCGCCCCGGACGGCGCGGCGGTCAGCCGGGACGGCGGTCGGAGCTGGACGGCCACCGGCAGCCAACCGCGGGAGTACCGCTCCGGCTCGATCACATCGGCGGCCAGCCGGTATGGCTCGTCGCGGACGACCGACACCGACGCGTCGCCGTATTGCCTTAAACGCGCACTGCGAGAGGTGCGGTCTGTAGGAAGACCCCTCACCTCCTTAATGGCCTTCTGCGAGTCCCACGCCGTGGCGATGGCGGCCGTACGCTTCGCGCCCAAACCGCGCGCCTCGACGAGCCGGCCCAGTTCTTCCTCGATGATCTGCAGCGCATCCGTGCCGAAAAGTTTCGACGATGCGGGCGGCGGTCTTGGGCCCGATGCCCTTGATCAGTCCGGAGCCGGGATAGCGTTTTGATGCCTTGGACGGTGGCGGCAGGATCGTCGTGTACGACTGGACCTCGAATTGCAGCCTGTACTTCCGGTGTCATCCCCAGCAGCCGACCATTCACAGGCTCTCGCCGGCTGCACACCCAGCAGGGACCCACCCCGGTCAACATGCCGGTGCCGGAGCCGGCTGGTGGCGACGAGGGCGATCGTGTAGCCGGTCTCCTCGTTGACGTAGACGACCCGCTCGAGCAAGCCTCGACGACCGTTCCGTGCTGCCAGGTGCGGGGGTGGCCGTCATCGGAGAAAATGATTCCAGGGCGGCCGCCTGGCGAGAGTGGCGGCCGAGCACCCGCCGGCCGGCCGACCGCGGGCCCACCGGTAAGGTGTTCGACGGTCCGGAGTCGGCGGCGGTGAGGGCATGGCGAACAACGGTGGACGGGACGAGTCGGGCCGGTCCTCGCGACCGAGGGTTGCTGTGGATGAAGATCGCCGACCCGGATCTGCCCCTGCCGCACATCACGGACCGCACCGACGTCCGCGTCCTGCTCCCCGCTGATCCGCGGTTCACCGTCCTGGCGGACAAGCTCGCCGCCGAGGGTGCCGAGGTGCGGCGAGTCCCGTACCTCGTCGAGGACGAGGCCATCCGCCGCCTCCCGGACGATCCGTCTGAGCGGTCGCTCCAGTCGGTGACCTACCCGTGTGCGCTGCTGCGTGGCCCCACCCGACGGCCGAGCCGGGCGAGCGGCGCCGCCGCGGTAGCCGCGCGGGACGCCTTCGCGCTGATGTGGCAGGCGTACGACGGCGCACCATCACCGGATGCCGGCCCAGTCGCCACCAACGGCCTGCTGCCGCCCACCCTGTCCCCTTTCTTCCCGTACCCGACATTCAACCCGGCCCAGGCACAGGTGCTTCCCGCCATCCTCGACGGCGACGAGAACCTGCTCGTCGTCGCACCCACGGGAGCGGGCAAAACGGTGATGGGCATGGCCGCCGCGCTCAAGAGCGTGCTCCTGCGGCGCCGGAAGGCGGTCTGGCTGGTACCCCAACGCTCGCTCACCGATGAGCTCAACCACGACCTGGAGGCCTGGAAGGCAAAGGGGGTGCGGGTCGAACGCCTCTCCGGCGAGTACGCCGTCGACGCGGACCGGATGCGGGAGGCCGATCTGTGGCTGGCGACCACTGAGAAGTTCGAGGCCGTCTCGCGCAGCTCGGCCCTGCGGGAGGCGCTGGCGGAGGTCGACTGCTTGATCGTCGACGAGATCCATCTGCTCGGCGATCCCGCTCGTGGTCCCACGCTGGAGGCAATGCTGGCCCGGATGCGCGACGCCCAGCCGCCGATCCGGGTGGTCGGGTTGTCGGCCACGGTCGGCAACGCGGAGGAGATCGCGGTCTGGCTGCAGGCCCGGCTGCTGCACTTGACGTGGCGGTCCAGCCGGCTGACCTGGCAGTTGCCCGCGGTCGCGGCGCACGCCGACTGGAACGTGACGGACGCCACGCGAGGCCGGCTGGCGACCGTGATAAGCCGCCTCGTGACCGCCGACGGCGGCAGCGTGCTGGTGTTCTGTGGCAGCAAACGCAACGTACGCCGGACCGCGCTGCTGCTCGCGGCCAGCCGGGGCGTGGACACCACCCGGGTCAGGCCGGACGATGCGGCGCAGGTGCACATGGTGTGCGGCCAGGCCGGCGTGGGCCTGCACTACAAGGATTGGCCGTACCGGCGGGAGACCGAGGCGGCCTTCCGCGCCCGGCAGTTCGACGTCCTCGTCGCCACGCCGACCGTGGCCGCCGGGGTCAACCTGCCCGCGCGCGCTGTCATCGTCCGCGACACCCAGGTCGGGCTGGACGGCTTGGACGTGGCCACCGTCCAGCAGATGTTCGGCCGCGCCGGACGGGTCGGCGCGGGTGAGGACCTAGGTTGGGCGTTCCTCATCGTCGACGACGGCGAACGGCCGGCCTGGCAGGCACGGCTGACCGAGGGATACGTGGTGCGGTCACAGATCCAGTCCAGCCTGCCCGACCATGTCCTCGGTGAGGTGGTACGGGAGGAGGTGACCTCGCGGACAGCGGCTGACCGCTGGTGGGTCCGGACGCTGGCCCACCAGCAGGGCCGTCGCAGCCTCGGTCCGCTGCGGCAGGCCATCCAGTTCCTCGCCGACGCGGGCATGGTCGCTGACACACCGGCAGACGCCGGGAGTGACCTCGAGGAAACGCTCCTTGCCCCGACCGACCTCGGCCAGCTCACCGCACGGCTCATGGTCCCGGCCACGGTATGCGACCACTTGCGCCGGACGTTGAACGACCTACCGGTACCCGCCAGCGCCGCCGAGGCCGAGCGCGCGCTCATCCGTACTGTCGCGACGCTGGTGCCCAAGCTCGCGCAGGTCGCCGTGCCCGAGGATGCCAGGAACGCGGTCGCCGGCATCATCAACTCCGGGGTCGTGCCGACCGGCCCGCCGGCGGAGCCCGCGGCGGCAGCGACCGGCCTGCCCGAGCCTCAGCGCGGCGACCTGGCCCAGGCTGCCCTGCTCGCGGTAGCGAACGCGCCGGAGCTGTTCGGCGAGAGCGTCACCACTATCGCGGGCATGCCGTACGCCGCGATCTATCCCATCCTCGAGGACGCTCCCCGGTACCTGCACTGGCTCGCGAGCCAGGGCCTGCTCGGCACGGTCCACCCGTGGGTCGCGGTGGTCGCCGGAGACCTCGGCCGCCGGGTCAGGTGGCGGCGCTGCCGGCCGCCACGCGGAGCGGGCAGGCTCCTGTGGATCTGCGAGCTGATGGCCACGCCCGTGCATCTGGCCGACGCGGTGCCTGAGCTTTGGCACGCGGCCGTCGGCAACGGCCACACTGCGCCGGACTGGCCGCCCGGCAGGCCGCCTCGCGCCTGCCGGTTGCCGGAGAGCGCCTACCGGAAGCTGCTGTACGAGCGGGCCACTGGATGCGCGATCGCGGTCTCCGGCCGGGACGTCGTCGCGACCGGTCCTTCCGGCGCGGTGGTGACGGTCTGGGCCGGCCGCACCCACCGCGCGGAGCCGATCCGCCGGGGCACGGCGGGCACTACCTTCCCGCCCGGGGACGGAGACCAGGGCGTCGTCGTGTTCACCTGGCGGGGCGACCATCGCGCGACGGGATGGCTCGGGGAGTACCGGGAAATAGGGGTGGGCTCCGTCGAGTAGGTCCACCTAGTTGTAATGCCCTGGAGCGTTGTTGACGCGGCTGATGGGTGGTTTACCGCCGAGTGAGGTGTGGCTGCGATGGTAGTTGTAGGTGTGCAGCCAGACGGGTAGGGCGTCGGCGCGTTGTTGGTTGCTGGTGAAGGGTTGGGCGTAGGCCCATTCGTCGGCCAGGGTGCGGTTGAAGCGTTCGGCTTTGCCGTTGGTCTGTGGCCGGTAGCGGCGGGTGAAACGGGCTTGGGCGTTGAGGTCGGTCAGGGCTTGGCGCCAGGCGCGGCCGCGGCGGTAGGCCAAGGCGTTGTCGGTCATGACCCGTTCGATGCGGTCGATGCCGTGAGTGGCGAAGTGGGCGGCGGCGCGGCGGAGGAACCCGGCGCAGGTGTCGGCCTTCTCGTCGGGGTGGATTTCGGCGTAGGCCAGGCGGGTGTGGTCGTCAACCGCGCAGTGCACGTAGTCGAAGCCGACTCGGGTGCTGCCGCGGGCACGGCGGTATTCGATGCTGTCGCGGCCGTGGATCCGCCAGCCGCCGCCGTCGCGGAGTCGGCCGAGTTTCTTGACGTCGACGTGGATCAACTCGCCGGGACGCCGGCGTTCGTAGCGGCGCACAGGCTCGCCGGTGGGTCGGTCGAGCCAGGCCAGGCGGCGCAGGCCGTGGCGGGTCAGCACTGCGTGCACCGTGGATGCGGGCACGCCCAGCAGCGGGGCGAGGCGGCGTGGGCCGAGTTTGCGGTCTTGACGCAGCTGGCAGATCGCCGCCTCGAGCGTGGGCGGGGTCTTACCGGGTAGGCGGTGGGCGGTACTCGGGCGGTCGTGCAGGCCCGCATCCCCTTCGGCCCGCCATCGAGCCAGCCACTTGTAGCCGGTCGCCCGTGAGCAGCCGAGTTCTTTGACGACGTGTGCGACGGGACGGCCCTGGCGGATGACACGCGCGATGAGTAGCCGCCGGCCGTGCACGGTCAGCCGGGCATTACGGTGGGCCATGAGACCTCCGGTTCGGTAGTGGGCGTCAGCACCTCACACCTCGCCGGAGGTCTCATCTCGTATCAAGCCGCCACGCCGTCAACAACGCTCATGGTCACTACACCTAGTGCAGCCCCGCAGAAGTCCTGTCAGGGTTGGGTTGGTCTGGGCGGGATGTCTGCCAGGTGTACCCGGCATGCGCAGTCGAGGATGTCGGTGAGGGTGCCGGTCAGGGATCCGTCGGGCAGGACGGTGTCCTGGTAGGAGTCGGTGGCCGGGTCGTAGAGGGCAAAGGTCCAGTCGTCCGGGGTGCCGAGATAGCCGATCCGGCACAGGGCGACGGTCTCCTCCGGGGCGTTGAGGTCGGTCTCGTCGTCGTCGAGGTAGCCGATGACGTAGCCGTACCCGCCGCGCCAGCGCACCTCGACCCCGCCCAGCTGTGACCAGTGCAGCTCGGCGCGGTGATCGAGGTCGGCCGCGGTGTCGTCCTGACGCGTCGGGTGGGCACCGGCATGCCCGCCAGTGTGCCGGTCGCGGGTCCGGCCAGCGACCGGCGCCCGGCCGCATCGACGGGTGGTGGCCGGGTTGGCATCATGGCCGCTCGTGCCCCGAATGCGCGGCCACGACACGGTTCGCCTGTCCGTCACCGCCGTCGCCATCTCAACCACCTGATCCGCTGCTCCACCGCCCCGGTCCGCGAGGTCCGCCGCGCGAGAATCCTGTTACTGGCCTGGAAGAAAACCCCGAATCAGACGATTGCCGCCATGCTCGGCTGTGCTGTGGCCACCGTGCGCCGCACCCGGCGTGACTGGCGTGCCCGGGGCATGAAGGCCCTGACCGACCGGCCCCGCTCGGGCCGGCCCCGGCTCCACGACCTCGACGTGCGGCTGCTGATCGCGGCGACCGCGACGAGCGACCCACCGGACACCGAATCACAGTGGACCCATCAGGGGATCGCCGAGCACCTGGCGCAGACCCGCAGGATCCGGATCTCGGCCAGCCAGGCTATCGATCTATTTTTTCAGGTCGAAGTAGCCGGCCAGGCTCCTATTGGATCACCACGCCACGTCCAGTAAGTGCGCGAGCACCTCCCACCGGCGGAGGCCGACAAATCGCGGAAAGGACCCCGAGGTCAGTCACCTGCTGGGTCAACTCCGAACAGGTTGGTGGTCCCCCACCCGAGTCAGGATTCGGTGGCTCAGCAAAGCTGAGCCCATTGAGCTCGCTTAGAATTGATTGAGCTCGGGAGGGCCACATCTACTTTGACCCCCGGTAGTCTACGAAGGCTGGGCGCTCCTCGGGCGAGTGGGAGAACCAGTCATTGACCGCCAACGCGCTCACCGAAGCGTATTGGTCGGTTATTTGTACATGATTTCCTGGCACATCTGCCAACGTGACTGTGGTGGCGTAGCTCCAGGTGAACATCCAGTCGTTATTGTCTGCCGGTCCGCTGATCCGTTCGGATGCACGGACCTGGAGCGTCGGTATCTCGATTTGCTCCGCAGGCCACCACTGGAGGGAGAGGTAATGGACCATCGCGAAGACCCAGCTGTCATCGCCGTCATCGCCAGTCCGCCTGAGTCCCTCAAAAATCTGCTTTCGCCACAGCGGCCCGTCCTCCGATACGGTTTGAAGGTCCGCCTGCGAGGGTGCGTCGAGCAGAATGACGCCAGCCGGCGCCACGCCCATCCGCGCCAGCTTGGCAGCAACCCGGTGGGCGATCAGCCCACCGCTGGAGTGGCCGCCCAGTGCGAATTCTTCGCCGTTCGCGTTGTCTCGGATGATTGTCTCGGCGTACGCGAGAGTCATCGCCTCGATGTTCTCCGGCAGTTTCTCACCGGCATGGAAGCCGGGCGGGTGCAACACCGACACGTCACGGGTGCCTTGGAAGGCCAACGCCAGCCGCGCATATTGGAAATTGGCCGGGGCTACGTATGGGGTGAAGAGGTACAACTTGGGCTTGCCGTCGCCGGTGGCGACCCGTGTGGGAGGCCGGACCGCCTCGTCGGCCGTGTCCACACCGAACGTCTGGCGGAGCTTCGCCAATCGCCCGATCACGTCGGAGAACTCGTCGTGTCTGCCGTCGACCTCGGCCTGCATGTACATCTCCGCGAGGTTCGACACTCGAACGGCTCCCGAGCCGGCCGATTCGGCTCTGGTACTGCGGTCGCTGCCGGCACTCACGGCGGAGGCCAGCTTGTTCATCAGATGATCGGTCAACACCTCCGGGGTGGGATGGTCGAAGACCAGCGTGGCCGGCAACGACAGGCCGGTCGCGGTGGCGAGCCGGTTACGCAGCTCCACCGCGGTCAGCGAGTCGAAGCCGAGCTCGCGGAACGCGCTGTCCGGGTCGATCGTCGCTGGGCCGGGATGGCCGAGTACGACCGCGGCCTGTGTCCGTACCAGTTCCAGGACTGTCCGTTGGCGTTCCTCGACTCCCATAGCGGCCAGCCTGGCGGCCAGGTCCACCCGCGCGTCGGTTGTGGTCGCCGCCCGGCGGGTCGTGCCACCAGCCAGCACCCGCCACAGCGGCGGCACACCACCGGCCCCGGCTCGACGTAGCGCGGCCACGTCCACCCGGATCGGCACCAGCTGTGGCCGGTCGGTACGTACTGCCGTGTCGAACAATGCCAGGCCCTGCTCGGGGGACATGGCAAGGATGCCGTTGCGTCGCATCCGGTCCAGGTCGACCTCGTCGA
>NZ_JBFABB010000164.1:0-9167 GCF_040640035.1 Micromonospora sp. NPDC023633
CGGCCTCCCGGCCGGCGGCCTCCCGGCCGGCGGCCTCCCGGCCGGCGGCCTCCCGGCCGGCGGCCTCCCGGCCGGCGGCCGCCGCAGGACGCTTGTTGGCCGCCTCGACCGTGAGCCGGTCGAGTTCCGCGTGCTCGGTGGCGATGCCGGCGCCGCCCTCGCCCGTCCGCGCACTGGTACGGACGGGCCGACCGATCGGCTCAGCGGACCGGTTCCCGCCGGCTCCCGCGCCCTGTCCACGGTCGGCGCCCGACGAGGTCGGGACCGGTCAGCCGGCGTCGAGGGGGTCGGCGAGCAGGCGTTCGAAGGCCAGCTCGGCGGCGCCGATCAGCGCCGCGTCGTCGCCGAGTTTCGGGGTGCGCAGCCGCACGTGCTCCAGGCACGCCGGCAGGGCGACCGAGTTGAGCCGGCTGCGCACCTGGGCCGCCGCCGCGAGGTAGAGGTCCCGCATGCCGCCGCCGAAGATGACCATCTCCGGGTTGAAGATGTTCACCAGGTTGGCCACCCCGAAGCCGAGCCAGTCGCCGGCCTGGCGTACCGCCGTCTGCGCCCGCAGGTCGCCCCGGTCGGCGGCGTCGAAGACGGCCAGCAGCGCGTCGCGGCCCCGCGCGTCGGAGCGGCCGGCCGCGCGCAGCAGCGCGTACTCGCCGATCTCGGTCTCCCAGCAGCCCCGGGAGCCGCACTCGCAGGGCGCGCCGTCCCGGACGACCACCATGTGGCCGACCTCGCCGCCGTAGCCGCCGTGCCCGGTCAGCCGGCGCCCGCCGGCGATGATGCCGGCGCCGACGCCCACGTCCCCGTACAGGTAGATGACGTTGTCGCAGCCGGCCGCCGCGCCCCGGGCGTGCTCGGCGAAGGCGGCCACGTCGGCCACGTTGCCGACCGTGACCGGCACGCCGCAGCCCAGCTCGGCGCCGAGCGCCGCGCCGATCGGCTCGTCGACCCACCCGGTGGTCGGGCCCAGCCGGACCAGCCCGTCGGCGCGCCGGACCATGCCGCAGACCGCGACGCCCGCGCCGACGCAGACGGCGTCCGCCGGCGCGCTCTGCTGCATCTCCTTGACCGCCCCGGCCAGCAGCGGGGCGGCCTCCGCGGCGGTCAGACCCCGGGGGCGGTCCAGCTCCCGGCGGTCGAGCACCGCGCCGCCGAGACCGATCCGCGCGGCCCGCAGCCGGTCCACCTCGATGCTGTACGCGTACGCGTGCACCCGGTCCGACTCGGGCCGGACGACCAGCGACGGTCGTCCGGCCCGGCCGGTCTCCTTCGGCGTCCCCTCGCTGACCAGCCCGGCGCTGGCCAGGTCGGCGGTCAGCGCGCCGATGGTGCTGCGGTTGAGCCCCAGCGTGGTGGTGAGCTCGGCACGGGTGGTGGCCCCGTGCACGTGCACGTAGCGCAGCAACGCGCCCAGGTTCTGCCGACGGATCTCGTCCTGGCTCGGTCCTGCGCGCATCGCTGTCGTCACTTCCGGTGCCGCGCGGTCAACGGTTGCCGGTGGCGGTGGAGCGCCGGCGGGAGAACGCGTCCACGCTCGCGGCGAGCAGCAGCACCACGCCGGTGACCACGTACTTCACCCCCGAGCTGTATTCCATCAGGCCCATCCCGTTGTCGATGACCGCGACGACCGCGCCACCGAGGACGGCGTCGAGCACCCGGCCCTTGCCGCCGAAGAGGCTGGTGCCCCCGATGACGGCCGCGCCAACCGCGTAGAGCAGTACGTCACTGCCACCCGTGTTGGGGTCCACCGAGTTGGCCCGGCTGGCGGCGACGATGCCACCGACGGCCGCCATCGAGGAGCAGATGACGAAGACCGAGATGCGGATGCGGTCCACGTTGATGCCGGCCCGGCGGGCCGCCTCCTTGTTGCCGCCCACAGCGTAGACGTGCCGGCCGTAGGTGGTGCGCTGGAGCACGAAGGTCCAGAAGACCAGCAGCGCCGCGATGATCGGCACCACGATCGGCACGCCCTTGAGCGAGCTGACCACGACGTTGCGGCTGCGCTCCAGGTTGAGGATGAAGACCGCGACGCCGAGGACGAGCGCCAGCCCGCCGATCCGGGCGAAGACCACCGCGATCGGGTCGGTCACCAGGCCCCGGGCGGCCCGCGTACGGTGCCGGAGCAGTTGCACGGCCGCGTAGCCGGCGACCGCCACCGCGGCCAGCAGCCAGCCCAGGACGGGCGGGAGGTTGCGGTTGGCGATGGCCACCAGCACCTCGTCGCGGACGGAGATGTTGGCGCCCTCCTCCATCAGCATCAGCACGATGCCCTGGAAGGCGAGGAACCCGGCGAGGGTCACCACGAAGGACGGGATGCCGATCTTCGCGACCAGGAAGCCGAGGGTGGTGCCGATCACCACGCCGGTGACGATCGCGGCGAGCACGGCCACGTACCACGGGTAGCCGAGCACGGTGACCACGTTGGCGAGGATGGCGGCGCAGACGCCGCTGGCGAAGCCGGCGGAGAGGTCGATCTCGCCGAGCAGCAGGACGAAGACCAGCCCCATCGCGATCAGCGTGACCGCGGCGCCCTGGGTGAACAGGTTGGCGAAGTTGCCGGCGCTGAGGAACGTCGGCTGCATGATCGAGAAGACCGTGCAGAGCACGACCAGGCCGAGCACGGCCGGCAGCGCGCCGATGTCGCCGCCGCGGACCCGGCTGACGTAGTTGCGGACGTGACTGCCGAGGGTGGGCGGCGGTGTGACGGCCGCCGGGCCGTCCTTCTGCACGACGGTGGTGGTCATCGGACGCCTCCTGAGTTGCTGTCGGCCGGCTCCGCGCCGTGCCCGTTGCCGCCGTTGGCCGGCTCGGTGGCGAGCCCGAGCCCGCCGGAGCGGCCGGCGGTGATCAGCTCGACCACCTGCGAGTGGGTGATGTCGGTGGTCTTCACCTGGGCGACCATCTGGCCGAGGTAGAGCGCGGCGATCCGGTCGGAGACGGCGAAGACGTCGTTCATGTTGTGCGAGATGAGGACCACGGCGAGGCCGTTGTCGGCGAGCCGGCGGACCAGTTCGAGCACCTGGGCGGTCTGCGCGACGCCGAGCGCGGCGGTCGGCTCGTCGAGGATGACGAGCCTGCTGTTCCAGAGCACGGCCTTGGCGATCGCCACGGTCTGGCGCTGGCCGCCGGAGAGGCTGGAGACGTGCTGGCGCAGCGACTTCACGGTCCGCACGCTCAGCCCGGCGAGGGTGTCGGCGGCCATCTGCTCCATGGTCGGCTCGTCGAGCACGATGCCGCTGCGCTTCTCCCGGCCGAGGAACATGTTCTGCACGATGTCGAGGTTGTCGCAGAGCGCGAGGTCCTGGTAGACGACCTCGATGCCGAGCGCGGCGGCGTCGCGGGGGCTGTTGATGGTCACGGGCCGGCCGTCGAAGTGGAACTCGCCGGCGTCGGTGGGGTAGATGCCGCTGATGCACTTGACGAGGGTCGACTTGCCGGCGCCGTTGTCGCCGACCAGCGCGGTCACCTCGCCCGGGTGGGCGGAGAAGGCGACGTCGCGCAGGACCTGGACGGGACCGAAGCTCTTGTCGATCCCGCGTAGTTCCAGCAGGGGGGTTGCGGACACGGGGGTCTCCTTCAGGTGGAGGGGAGGTCTCGGATCCCGTCCGGCGCGAACCGCCGCCCGGCACAGGTCCGTGCCGGGCGGCGTGCGCGTGGATCGGGTACGGGTCAGCTGATGCCGGCGTCGGCGCAGAGCTTGGCGTACGCCCCGGCGCAGACCTCGTCCTTGGTGACGAAGCCGTCGGCGATGACGTCCTTGACGTTCTCCTTGAAGATCAGCTTCGGGGTGAGCAGCACCGCCGGGACGTCCCGGCCGCCCTCCGGGTCCTTGACCGTCTGGCCGGTCTCCTTCTTCTCACCCTTGGCCACCGCGATGGCCAGGTCCGAGGCGGCCTTCGCCTCCTCCTTGATCGCCTTGTAGACGGTCATGCACTGGTCGCCGGCGAGGATGTTCTGCAGGCCCTGCGGGGTGGCGTCCTGGCCGGTCACCGGGACCTTGCCGTTGAGCTTGTTCTTCTTCAGCACCGAGATCGCCGCGTTGCCGAGGCCGTCGTTGGCGGCGAGCACGCCGTCGATCTTGCCGCCGGTCTGGGTCAGCATCTGCTCGAAGATCGTGGCCGCCTGGGTGTTGTCCCACTCCGGCACGTTCTGGTCCGGGCC
The DNA here is from genome assembly GCF_040640035.1 of Micromonospora sp. NPDC023633. NCBI lineage: Bacteria > Bacillati > Actinomycetota > Actinomycetes > Micromonosporales > Micromonosporaceae > Micromonospora > Micromonospora sp. NPDC023633. Next base: position 4,156 of record NZ_JBFABB010000164.1, read on the forward strand.
CTTGGTGTACTCCTTCGAGTCGAACTTCGGCTTGAGCACCGAGTCGTACCCGTTCTTGAACAGCGTGGCGTTGTTGTCGGTCGGGGAGCCGTTCAGGTAGGCGACGACCGGGTTCTTGGCGCCCTTGTCGGTCAGGCACTTGCTCAGGCCCTCGCCCTGGAGCTTGCCGACGACCTCGTTGTCGAAGCTGACGTAGTAGGTGGCCGAGCCGCCCAGCGTGAGCCGGTCGTAGTCGATGGTCGCCACGCCCTGGGACTTGGCCTTGTCGAGCACGGCCTTGCCGGTGCCGGAGTCCAGGTTGACGATCATCAGGGCGGTGACGCCCTTGGTGATCATCTGGTCGGCGATGGTCTGGAACGCCGTCTTGTCGCCCTGGGCGTTCTGGATGTCGTAGTCGACGCCGGCGGCCTTGAACGCCTCCTCCAGGAACTTGCGGTCCGCGCCCTCCCAGCGGGCGGAGGACTTGCTGTCCGGCAGGATCACGCCGATCTTCGGCTTCTTCTCGGTGGAGCCGCCGGCCTCGGAACCGGAGTCGTCGCCGCAGGCGGTCAGGCCGCCGGTGGCCAGCAGGCCCACGGCGGCGAAGGTGAGGAAGCCCTTGCGCATCAGCAGGGTCCTTTCGGGGGTGGGGGATGATGTTGGTTTGTTGTGTCCGGCAACGTATTCCGCTTCGCGCCGCGGGCACAAGAGCGCCGAGGTCGCGAGTTTGTTGTCGGCAGTAACAATTCAGCAACGTCCCTGTCACCCGGCCGTCGCCCACGAGGGAGCGCTCTCCCGGTGCCAGCCGGAACGGCGCAGCTCAGCGGGCGGAGAGCGGGGCGGTGGCCGCGCCGGTGAGCGCCACCAGGTCCTGCGGGGCGAGCTGCAGCTGGAGGCCGCGCCGGCCCGCCGAGACGTAGACGGTGGGATGGTCGAGCGCCGACGAGTCGAGCACGGTGGGCAGCCGCCGGCGCTGGCCCAGCGGGCTGATCCCGCCGCGCACGTACCCGGTGGCCCGCTCGGCCGCCGCCCGGTCGGCCATCGCGGCCCGCTTGCCGCCGACCGCCGCCGCGAGCGCCTTCAGGTCCAGCTCGCCGGTGACCGGCACGACCGCCACCGTCAGCGCGCCGTCGACCTCGGCGACCAGCGACTTGAACACCCGCTCCGGCGGCACCCCCAGCGCCGCCGCGACCAGCGCGCCGTAGTTCGGCGCGTCCGGGGAGACGTCGTACGGATGTGTGGTGTGGGCGATCTTCCGCTTCGTCAGCAGCGCGGTCGCCGGAGTGCCCTGTCCCGCCATGACGGTCAAGCTAACCCGGCCCCGCGCGACCCGCGAGCCGAAAGCGCCGGGCGGTCGACGACACCGGCGCCCGCCCTCCCGCGCGCTACCCGACCGGCCGGCAGAGCAGCACCGTCGGCGCCCCGGCGACCCGGGTCAGCACCAGGCTGGCCGCCTCGCCCCCGGCCAGCCGCAGGTCCCGCCGGAGCTTCTCCGGCTCCAGCGCGGACCCGCGCTTGAGGATCTCCACCCGTCCGACCCGGCGCTCCCGCAGCAGCGCCCGCAGCCGCTTGAGCGAGAACGGCAGCACGTCGGTGACCTCCAGGCAGCGGGCGAACGGCGTCGGCACGGGGGCGTCCGCGTGGAGGTAGGCGATGCTCGGGTCGGCCAGCGTCGCGCCCAGGGTGTCGGCCAGCTCCGCGACCAGGTGCGCGCGGACCACCGCGGGGTCCGGGTCGTACAGGAAGCGGCGCGTCGGGCCGACGGGGGCCTCGGCGTCGCCGGAGCCGGTCAACTGATGGCAGCCGCCGGAGCCGGTCGGTCGGTCGGTCGGATCCCCGGCGTGGCCGGAGGCGTCGACCGGGGCCGCTTCCCTGCCCCGCAGCGCGGTGGCCCGGCGGGGCACCTGCGCCAGCTCGCCGCACCACAGGGCCGCCTCGACCAGGTCGCCGTCGACGCTCACCCACTCCGCCTCGGCGCCCGCCGGGATCAGCGCGTGGTCGATGCCGGGCGCCACCTTCACGACGGTGTGCGGCACCCGCTCGGCCAGCCCGACCACGAAGTCCCAGGGCGGCGAGTAGGCGTTCGGGTCGAAGATGCGCCGCCCGGTGCCCGCCCTGCGGCGCGCCGGGTCGCAGAACACCCCGTCGACCCGGCCCACGTCGAACGCCGTGGCGTCGCCGCACTCCACCGTGAACAGCTCGGCCAGCCCGGCCGCCTCGGCGTTCGCGGCGGCCATCGCGGCGGTCACCGGGTCGGCCTCCACGCCGTACACCCGGATGCCGGCGCGGGCGGCGGCGAGCGCGTCCGCGCCGAGGCCGCAGCCGAGGTCGGCGAGGGTGCGCACCCCGGCGGCCCGCAGCCGGTCGGCCCGCCGCGCCGCGACGACGCCGCGCGTGGCCTGCTCCAGCCCGGCCCGGGTCAGGAACATCCCGGCCGCCGCCGGCCCGAACTTGCCGACCGCCCGGCGCCGCAGCTCGGCCTGGGTGAGCGCGGCCGACGCCAGCCCGGCCGGCAGTCCGGCCGAGCGGAGCGCGGCCGCCGCGGTCAGCGGGTCGCCGCCGGCCACCCGCGCGGCCGCGTCGAGCGCGGCCGACCCCTCGGGCGTACGCAGGGCGGCGAGCTGGTCGAGATCCACCCGGTCATTGTGGTCCGCGGACCCGACGCGCCGGGCGGCGGGTTGGCACTCTCCTTGACGGAGTGCTAGCCGAGGAATAACCTGCGATTAGCACTCTCACCCCGAGGGTGCCAGCTTCCGGGCCTCGTGGCCCGGGCGCTGAACGCCAGGCGGACCGGCACCCGCGACGACGGCCCCGCCCGGTGGCATGTGGCAGATTGACGCTGGCCGGCTTGCCGGTCGGTAACGAAACCAGTACCCCAGGAGGGTATGCCCGTGACTACCGCGACCAAGGTTGCGATCAAGCCGCTCGAGGACCGGATCCTGGTCCAGGCGAACGAGGCTGAGACCACCACGGCGTCGGGCATCGTGATCCCCGACACCGCCAAGGAGAAGCCGCAGGAGGGCACCGTCCTCGCTGTCGGCCCGGGCCGGATCGACGACAAGGGCAACCGGATCCCGGTTGACGTCTCCGTCGGCGACACCGTCATCTACTCGAAGTACGGCGGCACCGAGGTCAAGTACGCCGGCGAGGAGTACCTGGTGCTCTCCGCCCGCGACGTCCTCGCGGTCATCGAGAAGTAAGCAACCGATCAGTGTCGTCGCCCCGGTCCGGCTCGCCGGGCCGGGGCGACGTCGCTTCGAAGGGACATTCATGGCGAAGATCCTGAGCTTCTCGGACGACGCCCGGCACCTGCTCGAGCACGGTGTCAACGCCCTCGCGGACGCGGTCAAGGTCACCCTCGGCCCGCGCGGGCGCAACGTCGTCCTGGACAAGAAGTTCGGTGTGCCCACGATCACCAACGACGGCGTGACCATCGCCAAGGAGATCGAGCTCACCAACCCCTACGAGAACCTCGGTGCGCAGCTGGTCAAGGAGGTGGCGACCAAGACCAACGACGTCGCCGGCGACGGGACCACCACCGCCACCGTGCTGGCCCAGGCGATGGTCCGCGAGGGCCTGCGCAACGTCACGGCCGGCACCAACCCGGCCGGCCTCAAGCGGGGCATCGACGCGGCGGCCGCCAAGGTCTCCGAGGCGCTGCTCGGCCGCGCGGTCGAGGTCGCCGACAAGAAGTCGATCGCGCACGTCGCGACGATCTCCGCGCAGGACGCCACGATCGGCGAGCTGATCGCCGAGGCGATGGAGAAGGTCGGCCGCGACGGTGTCATCACCGTCGAGGAGGGCTCCGCCCTGCACACCGAGCTGGACGTGACCGAGGGTCTCCAGTTCGACAAGGGCTTCATCTCGCCCAACTTCGTCACCGACATGGAGTCGCAGGAGTCGGTCCTGGAGGACCCGTACATCCTGATCACGACGCAGAAGATCTCGGCGATCGAGGAGCTGCTGCCGCTGCTGGAGAAGGTCCTCCAGAACAGCAAGCCGCTGCTGATCATCGCCGAGGACGTCGACGGCCAGGCGCTGTCGACGCTGGTGGTCAACTCGATCCGCAAGACCCTCAAGGTCTGCGCGGTCAAGGCCCCCGGCTTCGGTGACCGGCGCAAGGCGATGCTCCAGGACATGGCGATCCTCACCGGCGCCGAGCTGGTCGCGCCCGAGCTGGGCTACAAGCTCGACCAGGTGGGCCTGGAGGTGCTCGGCACCGCCCGGCGCGTCGTGGTCGACAAGGAGAACACCACGGTCGTCGACGGTGGTGGCAAGTCGAGCGAGGTCGCCGACCGGGTCGCGCAGATCCGCAAGGAGATCGAGGCCTCGGACTCCGACTGGGACCGGGAGAAGCTCGCCGAGCGGCTGGCCAAGCTCTCCGGCGGCATCGCGGTCATCAAGGTCGGCGCCGCGACCGAGGTCGAGATGAAGGAGCGCAAGCACCGCATCGAGGACGCGATCGCCGCCACCAAGGCCGCGGTCGAGGAGGGCACCGTCCCCGGCGGTGGCGCCGCCCTGGTGCAGATCCTGCCGGCGCTCGACGACGACCTCGGCTTCACCGGTGACGAGAAGGTCGGCGTCTCGATCGTGCGCAAGGCGCTGGTCGAGCCGCTGCGCTGGATCGCACAGAACGCCGGCCACGACGGCTACGTCGTCGTGAACAAGGTCGCCGGCAAGGAGTGGGGCCACGGCCTCGACGCCGCCACCGGCGAGTACGTCGACCTGGCGAAGGCCGGCATCCTCGACCCGGTGAAGGTGACCCGCAACGCGGTCACCAACGCCGCGTCGATCGCCGGCCTGCTGCTCACCACGGAGAGCCTCGTGGTGGAGAAGCCGGAGAAGGCCGAGCCGGCCGCCGGTGGGCACGGGCACAGCCACGGCCACGGCCACCAGCACGGCCCGGGCTTCTGACCCTCGCCGTACGCCTCGTCGGGGGGCGCCCGGCGCGGGAGGGGGGGGCCCCCCGCCCGCCCGGGGGCCGGGGGGGGGGGGGGTGGGTGTAGGACACCGGGGTAAGCCCCAGACACCAA
>NZ_JBFABB010000164.1:9177-12289 GCF_040640035.1 Micromonospora sp. NPDC023633
GCCCGGTCAACCGCCCGGCCCCCGCCCCCCAGCCCGGCCGGGTTTTTTCCCCCTGGCGTTCGGCCCCGTGGGGCGGCCCCCGCGGTGTTCCGGCCCGCCCCGACGCCTTCCGGTGGACCGTGGGCGTGACTACCGGCTGGCCGGTGCATCGGAAACACTGGCCCGATGAGCAGCACGACGCGCCGGTACGCCGCCCTGGCCGGGGTCACCGCAGCGGCGGTGGCGATCGGCTCCGCCGAACTGGTGGCGGTGCTGACCGGCCCCCGTTCGGCGCCGCTGGTGGCTGTCGGAGGGCTCGTGGTCGACACGGTGCCCGAGCCGCTCAAGCAGCTCGGCATCGCCCTCTTCGGCACGTACGACAAGATCGCGCTGCTGGTCGGGACGGGCCTGCTGCTCGCCGCCTTCGCCGCGCTGCTCGGCATGCTGTCGCTGCGCCGGTTGGCGATCGGCCTCGCCGGCATCGCGGCCTTCGCCGCCCTCGGCGTGGCCGCCGCCGTGACCCGGGCCGGCGCCGGCCCCACCGACGCGCTGCCCTCGCTGGTCGGCGCCGGGCTCGGGGCGGCGGTGCTCTGGGCCTTCGTCACCGGCCCGCTCGAGGGGCCCACCCCGCCGGCCGCCGTCGCCGCGCCCCCGCAGCCGTTGGAGCCCAGCGACCCGGCGTCGCGGCGGCGGTTCCTGACCGGGGCCGGCCTGCTGGTCGGCGCGGCCGGGGTGGCCGGGCTCGGCGGTCGCTGGCTCGCCGGCCGGCGGGGGGTGTCGGCGGCCCGGGAGGCGGTCGTGCTGCCCGTGCCGGCGGCGCCCGCTCCGGCGGTGCCGGCCGGGGCGGACCTGTCGCTGACCCAGCTCGCCCCGTACGTCACGCCGAACCTCGGCTTCTACCGGATCGACACCGCGCTGGTGGTGCCCCAGGTGGACCCGGAGACCTGGCGGCTGCGCATCCACGGCCGGGTGCGCAACGAGATCGAGCTGAGCTTCGCCGACCTGCTCGCCCGTCCGATGGTCGAGCGGTACGTCACCCTCGCCTGCGTCTCCAACGAGGTGGGCGGGGACCTCGTCGGCAACGCGCGCTGGCTGGGCGTGCCGATCCGGGAGCTGCTCGACGAGGCCGGGCCGGAGGAGGGCGCCGACCAGGTCGTCGGCCGCTCGGTGGACGGGTGGACCTGCGGCACGCCGACCGCCGTGCTCCGGGACGGGCGGGACGCGCTGCTGGCGGTGGGCATGAACGGCGAGCCGCTGCCGGTGGAGCACGGCTTCCCCGCGCGGATGGTGGTGCCCGGCCTGTACGGGTACGTGTCGGCCTGCAAGTGGGTGACCGAGCTGGAGCTGACCAGCTTCGCGGACTTCGACGCGTACTGGGTGCCGCGCGGCTGGTCGGCGCAGGGGCCGGTGAAGACCCAGTCGCGGATCGACACGCCCCGCCCGCGCAACCGGCTCACCGCCGGCGCCGTGACGGTGGCCGGGGTGGCCTGGGCGCAGCACCGCGGCATCCGCCGCGTCGAGGTACGCGTCGACGACGGGCCGTGGCGCGAGGCGGAGCTGGCCGCGGTGGTCTCGGTGGACACCTGGGTGCAGTGGTCGTGGCGGTGGGACGCCACCCCGGGCGAGCACACCCTCTCCGTCCGGGCGACCGACGTCACCGGGGAGACGCAGACCGGGCGGCGGCAGGCGGTCGCCCCGGACGGCGCCACCGGCTGGCACCGCGTCACCGTGACGGTGCGCTGAGCGCCCTCCCGGGCCTGCGGGAGCGGTGTCCCCGCCCGGGAACGCCGCGACGCCGCGTCCCCCGGCGGGGACGCGGCGTCGGTGTGGTCTTCGAGGGCTGCCGGCTCAGGCGATCTTGCGCTGGGCGGGGACGGTCGACCGGTGCGGCTGGCCCAGGCGGGCCTCCAGGCGAGCCACGTCGACCCGGCTCTGGCGGCGGTCGGCGAGGTCCTCCCAGCCGACGGCGAGCAGCCGCAGCCGCTCCGACTCGCTGAATCCGCCCCACACGCCGTACGGCTCGCGGACGGCCAGGGCGTGGGCGGCGCACTCGGCCCGGACCGGGCAGGCGCGGCAGACGGCCTTGGCGCCGGACTCCCGGCGCAGGCGGGACGAGCCGCGCTCGCCGTCCGGGTGGAAGAACTGCGCGCTGTCCCGGCCCCGGCAGGCACCGAGCCGCTGCCAGTCCCAGAGGTCGACGATGGGTCCGGGCAGTCTGCGTACGTTCGACATCAGCACCCCTCCTCCCGCGCGGCACCGCGCAGATCCTGGTGAATCGGCGTCCGGGCGACGGTCCGCGCAGGCGCGCCGTTTCCGGCCTGGCACCTCCGTACCCGGGCCGTCGCCCGCTCACACACCTTTGATCGAAAACTTCCGGCAACTGGCGGCATATGCCCCACTTGTCGGAAAAGTTCGGGGGATTGCCGGAACCCCCTCGCGACCCGACCCGGTCATGGTCTGCTTCTGGGCGGAGAGGAGACCACTGTGCGTACGGTTCTCGTGTGCGTTCGGACACCGCTCGCGGCGCAGCATCTGGCATCCGCGGCGGCACGGCTCGGGTTGTCCGCCGCGGTGCGGACGGCCGTCTCCGACCCCGAGGTGATGCTGCGACTGGCCGAGCGCCCGGCCGACGTGGTGCTCGCGGACACGGCCCTCACCCGGCCGGACAGCGCGGGCTTCGTCCGGCGGGTGCTCGCCCGCGCGCCGCAGGCCTCCGTGCTGCTGCTCGGCACGGAGGAGTCGGAGGCGGCCGCGGCCACCATCAGCGCGGGTGCCCGGGGCCTCATCCAGGGCGTCGACCACGACCTGACCAGCGCGGTCGCCAAGGCCCTGCTGCTGCTCTCCGCGCCCGGCCGGGCGGCCCGGCGCCCGATCACCGACCCGGCCCGGGACACCGCGGCGGTCGGCGGTCCGGTCCGCACCACCCAGGCCGGCCGGTCGCCGGCCGAGCCGGGTCCCACCTGGTCGACGGCGGCCCCTGACGGCACGGGCGGCGCCCCGACAGTGGTGCCGGCGCAGCGCGGCGACGACCCCGCCGAGCCCGCCGACGAGCCGGCGGAGGCCGCTCGCCGATGGTCGGCTTCCTGCTCGGCTACATCGTCATGATCGCCGTGCAGTGGATCTTCCGGAAGGG
>NZ_JBFABB010000165.1:0-12212 GCF_040640035.1 Micromonospora sp. NPDC023633
CCCCGACCACTACGCCCAGTGGGAGCAGCAGGCCGCCGACCTCGTCGCCGAGCACTGGAACAACTGACCCGACTACCACAGACTTTCCACCACAAGGGGGATCGCTGGCCGGCACCCGAACCCGGGGTGCCGGCCAGCGGCGCGGCGCAGGCGGCGACGGCGGCGGGCAGCGTGGACAGCCGGGTCGCCGGTGCACCGAGCGGCTCGATCCAGCCCGGGCCGGCCCGTACACCCGGATCGCCGGGAGATCGCGGGCGAAGCGCGCCAGGCGGTACGCGCGCCCGGTGACCGGCGTCTGGGCCCAGAGCACGACGATGCGCGGGCGCACGCGACGGGCGGCGCTGGCGAGCGCCGTCCACGGCAGCGCCGGCCCGAGCAGCAGGCTGCCCCGCGACCGCAACGCGGCGGCCAGCGCGTGCAGGCCGAGACAGTGCGTCTCCTGCTCGGCCCCGGCCAGCAGCACGCCGCCGGTGGGCAGCGGACGGCCCGGTACGCGCCGGAACACGTCCAGGCCGACGCGGACGCCCTCGGCGAGGGCGTGCTCGACGGCGACCTCGATGGCGGTGTGCCCGGGCAGCGCGGCCAGCATCGGCACGCAGACCTGCAGCACCAGACGTACCCCCGGGTAGACGTTCACTACCCGGGGGTACGTCGGGAGGGCCGCGGGTGGATGCGCCCGGGCGCAACTACCGGCGGCGGCCCGCCGTCCAGCGCGTCGCCAGGGCCGCGGCGCTGCCCCAGATGCCACGCCGGAACACCAGCACGACGAGGACGAAGATGCCGCCGGTGACCAGGCCGATCGCCTCGAACCCGGAGAACGACAGCCAGTCCTCCAGGCGGACCAGGATGGCCGCGCCGAGCACCCCGCCCCAGAGCGTGCCGATGCCGCCGAGCACCACCACGATGACCGCCTTGCCGGAGGTGGTCCAGTGCAGCACGTCGAGCGAGACGAAGCGGTGGCCGACGGCGAACAGCCCGCCGCCGAGCCCGGCGATGAAGCCCGACAGCACGAACGCGGTCAGCTTGTAGCGGTGCACCGGGTAGCCGAGCGCGCGGGCGCGGGCCGGGTTGTCGCGGATGCCGACCAGCACCCGCCCGAAGGGCGAGTGCACGATCCGCCAGGCGGCGGCCAGCCCGAGCAGCACGATCGGCAGGATCGCGTAGTAGAAGTAGTAGTCGTCGGTCAGGTCCAGCCCGAACAGCTCGCGGGGCACGCCCTGCAGGCCGTTCTCGCCGCGGGTGACCGAGCGCCACTCGTTGGCCACGTAGTAGACCATCTGCGCGAACGCCAGGGTGACCATGGCGAAGTAGATGCCCGTCCGCTTCACCGCCAGGTAGCCGATCGGCACCGCGAGCACGGCCGCGGCGAGCGCCCCGGCCAGCACGGCCGCCGGGAACGGCAGGCCGAGGTGGATGGCCGTCAACCCGGTGACGTACGCGGAGGCGCCCCAGAACGCGGCGTGCCCGAAGGACATCAGCCCGGTGAAGCCGAGCAGCAGGTCCACGGCGACGGCGAACAGCGCCCAGCAGAGGATGTCCACCGCCACCGCCGGGTAGAGCCCGTTGGGCAGCCAGAACGCCACCAGCAGCCCGACGGCGAGCAGCGCGTACCGGACCCAGCCGGGGGCCCGGGTCACGGCGACCAGCCCGGATCTCGGCGCCGGGCGACCGGCGTCGGTCGCGGTGTCGACGGTGCTCGTCATGCCGGTGCCTCCTCACGGCCGAACAGCCCGGCCGGGCGCCAGAGCAGCACGACGGCCATCACGATGAAGACGATCGTCTGCGACACGATCGGGAAGTCGGACAGGTACGCCTCGCCCCACGCCTGCACGAGGCCGATGCCGAAGCCGGCGGCGACGGAGCCGAAGATCGAGCCCAGCCCGCCGATCACCACCACCGCGAAGACCACGATGATCAGGTCGGCGCCCATCAGCGGGTTCACGGCCCGCATCGGCGCGGCCAGCACCCCGGCGAGCCCGGCGAGGCCGATGCCGAAGCCGAAGACCGGGGTGACCCAGCGCCCGACGTCGATGCCGAACGCCCGGGTCAGCTCGGGGCGCTCGGTCGACGCCCGGACCACCATGCCGATCCGGGTGCGGGTGAGCACCCACCAGACGCCGACGCAGACGGCGACCGCGAAGCCGAGGATGAAGACCCGGTAGGTGGGGAAGTCGAAGAGTCCGAAGTCGACCGACCCGTTCAGCGCGGACGGGGTCTCGTAGGGGCTGGACTGCACGCCGTAGCGGAGCTTCACCAGGTCCTGGAGGATGAGCGTCAGGCCGAAGGTGAGCAGGAAGTTGTAGAGCGGGTCGAGCCGCGTGAGCCGGTGGATGAAGGCCCGCTCCAGTGCCATGCCGACCAGGGCCAGCCCCACCGGCATGATCACCAACGCCGCCCAGAACGGCACGCCCGCCTCGGTGAGCAGCACGTACGCGCCGAAGGCGCCCAGCATGTAGAACGCCCCGTGGGCGAAGTTGACCACCCGCAGCATGCCGAAGATGACCGCGAGCCCGAGGGCGAGCAGGGCGTAGAACGCCCCGCTCACCAGCCCGTTGAACGTGTTCTGCAAGAAGCCGGTCATGCCCTGGTCACATCTTGCAGTCCGCCGACGGGGCGCGGAACGCCTCGGCGGCGGGGATGGTCTTGAGGACCTTGACGTAGTCCCACGGCTCGGAGACCTCGGACTGGGGCTTCACCTGGGCCAGGTACGCGTCGTGGATCACCCGGTGGTCCTCGGCGCGGATCTTGCCGTTGCGCAGGAAGACGTCGTTGACCTCCTTGCCCTCCAGTTCCTTGACCACCGTGTCGGCGTCGTCCGTGCCGGCGGCCTGCGCGGCCTCCAGGTACTGGCTGGCGGCGGAGTAGTTGGCCGCGTGCGCGAAGGACGGCCGGGTGCCGGTCTCCTTCTGGAACCGATCGGCGAACTCGCGGTTCTGCTGGTCGAAGTTCCAGTACCAGGCGTCGGTGTAGGTGGTGCCGGCCAGCGCCGCCGGGGTGAGCGAGTGGATGTCGGTGATGAACATCAGGCCGACCGCCAGCCCGACGCCCTTCTCCCGCAGCTTGAACTCGTTGTACTGCTTGACCACGTTGACCAGCTCCGCGCCGGCCTGCATGGTGCCGAGCACCTGCGGCTTCGGGTTGAGCGTCGGCGCCTTGAGCAGGAAGGTGGAGAAGTCGCCGCTGGTGTTCGGGAAAGGCGCCCCATCCTTGCCGACGACCTGTCCGCCGGCGGCGGTGATGGCGGTGGAGAAGCTCTTCTCCATGTCCTGGCCGAAGGCGTAGTTCGGGTAGAGGATGTACCAGTTCTTCCCGACCTGCTCCGTGGTGGTCTTCCCGGTGCCGTTGGCCAGCATGTAGGTGTCGTACGCGTAGTGGAACGTGTACTTGTTGCAGCTCTTGCCGGTCAGGTCGGTGGTCGCGGCGCCGATGTTGAAGTAGAGCTTCTTCTTCTCCTTCGCCACGTCGGCGACCCGCAGCGCCGCCGAGGAGGTCGGCACGTCGAGGATCAGGTCGACGCCCTGGCGGTCGTACATCTCCTGGGCCTTGGTGTTGGCGATGTCGGGCTTGTTCTGGTGGTCGGCGGTCTCCACGGTGATGTCCTTCGTCACCGCCTTGTCGCCGTGCTTGGCCTTGAAGTCGGCGATCGCCATCTCCACGGCCTTGACCGAGTTCTTGCCGGACAGCTCCGAGTACGCGCCGGACTGGTCGTTCAGCACGCCCAGCACGATCTTGTCGCCGGTCAGCTTCTGGTCCCCGCCCGCCTGGGGACCACCCCCGCCGCAGCCCGCGACCAGCACCATCGCCGCCGCCGAAGCGGCGGCCACACCCACCGTCCTACGCATGCCCATCCCTCCACCCCGCGCGCCGCGCGGGTCGTCGAATCGGAATTCAGATGCCGAGGTACGACAGCAGCTCCCGCTCCCGGGAGCGCACCTCGGAGTTGTCCATCGCCTCCACGACGCGTCCCTCGGCCAGCAGGTAGTGCCGGTCGGCGACGCCGGTGGCGAAGTGCAGGTTCTGTTCGACCAGCAGCACGGTCACCCCGTGCCGCTTGGCCTCGCGCAGGAGGTCGCCGACCTGCTGCACGAGCAGCGGCGAGAGCCCTTCGGTCGGTTCGTCGCAGAGCAGCAGCCGGGCGCCCATCCGCAGCACCCGGGCCAGCGCGAGCATCTGCTGCTCGCCGCCGGAGAGCATGGTGGCCGCCGAGTCGCGCCGCTGGTGCAGGGCGGGGAACGCCTCGTACACGCGCTCCAGCGGCCACGGGTCGGGGCCGACGGTCGGCGGCAGGGTGAGGTTCTCCGTCACGCTCAGCGTGGCGTAGCTGCCCCGGTCGTCGGGGACCCAGCCGAGCCCCAGCCGCGCCCGCCGGTACGCGGACAGCCTCCCGACGTCCCGTCCGGCCAGCTCGATCCTGCCGCGCTGGCCGGCGTGCAGGCCCATCACGCAGCGCAGCAGGGTGGACTTGCCGGCGCCGTTGCGCCCGACGAGGGTGACCACCTCGCCGGCGGAGACGTCCAGGCTGACCTCCCGCAGCACCTGCGCCTCGCCGTACCAGGCGGAGAGGTTCTCAATGCGCAGCATCAGCGGCTCCCAGGTAGGCGGTGATCACGCGCTCGTCGGCGCGCACCTGCTCGTACGGGCCCTCGACGAGGACCTTGCCGGCCTGTAGGACGGTGACGGTGTCGGCGAGCCGCCCGACGACGCTCATGTTGTGCTCGACCATCACCACGGTCCGGCCCTGCCGCACGCGCGAGACCAGCTCGACGGTGCGGTCGACGTCCTCCAGGCCCATCCCGGCGGTCGGCTCGTCGAGCAGCAGCACCTTCGGGTCCAGGGCGAGGGCGATGGCCAGCTCCAGCGCCCGCTTGCGCCCGTACGCCAGCGCCTCAGCGGGGGCCTCGGAGAGCTCGGCCAGCCCGACCATGTCGAGCAGTTCGCCGGCCCGGCCGGTGTAGCGGCGCATCAGCTTCGCCGAGCGCCAGAACCGCCAGCCCAACCCGCTCGGGCTCTGCAACGCCAGCTCGACGTGCTCCCGCGCGCAGAGCTGCGGGAAGAGGCTGGTGATCTGGAACGACCGGGCCACGCCGAGCCGGGCCACCCGCTCCGGGGGCAGCCCGGTGACGTCGCGGCCGGCCAGCTCGATCCGCCCACCGCTGGGCCGCAGGAACCCGGTGAGCAGGTTGAACAGGGTGGTCTTCCCGGCGCCGTTCGGGCCGACCAGCGCATGGACGGTGTCCGGCGCGATGTCGAGGTCGACCCCGTCGACCGCCCGGAAACCCCGGAAGTCACGGGTCAGCCCACGGGCCGACAGGAGCGCTTGCCCGGCCATCGCCTACTCCTCCGCAGGTCCGGCGACGACCGGATCGGTGACCGCGGTCACATGGCCGTCGCGTGCTGGAAACCTACGGCCGCGCTGAATGTCGAACTATGTCGATGGGCACCACATTCCGGGACGCTCAGGGGTGCGCGAACTCCACTCGCCGCCCCGCCGCCCCGCCCGACGGCATCGACGGAGATGACTGTCGAGCCGACCCGTACCACGTCCATGTGGGCGCCCCACGGGCGCGCCCCACCTGCGCTCCGCCTTGACCGGTGCCCCTAGGGTGATGGCCCCCTCCCGCGAAAGGTGCCGAGCGAAATGCCCTTCGGCTTCACTGTTGCGATCATCTTCGCCGTCGGCCTGGCGATCTCCGGCCTGCTCGTGCTCGCCGCCTCGAACACGTCGACGAAGCGGACCGCCACCCTGGCGGCGCTCGCCTGCCTCGTCGGCGCGGTCGTGTTCACCGTCGGCTCCAGCGCCCACTCCGTGCCGATCCGCTCGGTCGGCATCGTCACCAGCTTCGGCAAGCCGACGGGCAAGGTCACCGGCTCCGGCCTGAAGTGGGTCGCCCCGTGGCAGAAGGTCGGCGAGTGGGACGCCGGCCGGCAGAAGTACGACCACATCGGCGGCGAGCACTGCGTGCGGGTCCGCACCGGCACGCTCGCCGACGCCTGCGTCGAGGTGCTCGTCGAGTGGCAGGTCAAGCCCGAGAACGCGCCGAAGCAGTTCATGGACTACAAGGGCGACTTCGACAGCTTCCGGGGCCAGCGGGTGGGCGTCCAGCTCGACAGCGCCGTCAACGACGCCTTCGCCACGTACAACCCGCTGGAGAAGATCGACTCGAACACCGGCAGCCTGAACGTGGACCTGAAGCCCTTCGCAGAGAGCATCAAGACCAGCGCGGAGACGCGGCTCTCCAGCGACGTCGACATCCTGTCCGTGACGATCACCCGGGTCAACCACGACGACAAGACCGAGGGCAACATCAAGGCGTTCCAGGACAAGCTCGCCCAGACCCGCAACCTGGAGCAGGACCGGAAGAACGCCGCCATCCAGAAGCAGATCACCGAAACGAACGCGAAGGTCGACAAGGTGTCGCGGTGCCTGGAGATCGCCGAGCGCAACGGCAGCAACCCCGGGCTCTGCATCAACCCCGGGATCATCACCGGCACCAAGTGACGGCCGGCCGGCGCTGACCCCGCCCCGGACGCGCCCCGGTTCAGCCGGTGAGCGCGTCCAGGGCGAGGTCGACGTCGTCCTCCGTGGAGTAGACGTGGAAGGATGCCCGGACCCGGCCGGCGCGGACCGCCGCCCGGACCCCGGCTCGCTCCAGCCGCTCCGCCGCGCCGGGCACCTCCACCGTGACGATCGCGCTCTCCCCCGCCGGCCGGCCCAGCCCGGCGAGGAACCGGTTGGCCAGGGCGACGTCGTGCGCGTACACGGCCGGCACGCCGATCTCGGCGACCAGTTCCAGGGCGGGGGCCGTGCCGACCCAGCTGAACCAGGCCGGCGAGATGTCGAACCGGCGGGCGTCGGCGGCCAGGCGCAGCGGCGGGCCGTAGTAGGAGGCGTGCGGGTCGTCCCCCGCGTACCAGCCGGCGGCGTCGGGGCGCAGCCGCTCGCGCAGCGCGGGCGCGAGGTAGGCGAACGCGGAGCCACGGGGGGCCATCAGCCACTTGTACGCCCCGACCACGACCACGTCGGCGAGGCTCCCGTCGAACGGCAGCCAGCCGCACGCCTGGGTGGCGTCGACCGCGACGAGCGCGCCGTGCGCCCGGGCCGCCGCGACCACGTCGGCGTACGCGGCCACCGCGCCGTCGGCCGACTGCACCAGGCTGAACGCGACCAGGTCGGTGTCGGCGTCGATCGCGTCGACGAGCCCGGCCAGCGGCACGGTGCGCACCCGGACGCCCCGCTCGGCCTGCACCAGCCACGGGAAGAGATTGGAGGTGAACTCGACCTCCGGCACCACGACGGTCGCGCCGGCGGGCAGGGCGGCGGCGACCGGGGCCAGCAACTGAGAGACCGTGCTGCCGACCGCGACGTCGGCGGCCGGCACCCCGACCAGACCGGCGAAGGCCGCCCGCGACCGCTCGGTGGCCCGGCCCCAGCCCTCCCACGAGGTGCGCCCGGCCCGCCAGTCGGCCAGCGCCTCCTGCACCGCGTCCCACGCCGGATCGGGCGGGAGCCCGTAGCTGGCGGTGTTCAGCCAACCCGGCTGCGGCTGCCACAACTTCTGCGCCTGTGCGATCTCCACCCCGCCGACGCTAGCCACCCGCGCCCCGTACCGGGACGGCCAATCCCGCGCTCGCGGCCTCGGCGGTGCGTTCAGGCCGCCGCGCGCAGGGCGAGCAGGCCTCGCAGCAGCCAGACCGCCGGCCCTCAGGAAGGCCGCGGGACCGCCGGGGCGGGAGCGCAGGTACGCGTCCGTTCCGTCCGCGGACGCGGCACCGCGGCACCGCGGCGTCAGCTGACGCTGCGGTGCCGCGGCGTCAGCTGACGTTGGCGGGGCCGAGGACGCTCTTCAGGTCACCCATCAGCGCGGTGGTGGCCGCCACCCGGAACGGGCCCAGCCGCAGGGTGGTGGTCCGGCCGCCGTTGAGCAGCTTGACGTGCACCTCGGTGTCGCCCGGGTGCAGCACCAGGGTCTCCTTGAGCCGTTCCACCAGCGGCGGGGTGCACCGGTGCACCGGGATGGTCAGGGTGATCGGCTTGTTCGCCGGGTTGCTGCTGACGTCCGGCATGGACATGTCCATCGCCATGATCCGGGGGGTGTCGTCGCGCCGGTCCACCCGCCCCTTGACCACCACGATGGCGTCCTCGGCGATGTACTGCCCGATCACCTCGTAGGTGTTGGGGAAGAAGAGGGTCTCCACGCCGCCGGCGAGGTCCTCCAGGGTGGCCGACGCCCAGGCGCGGCCCTGCTTGGTGACCCGCCGCTGCACCCCGGAGAGGATGCCGGCGAGGGTGACCACGGCCCCGTCCGGGACGGTGCCCTCCTCAGACAGCGCGGCGATGGTGCAGTCCGCCGCCGCGCCGAGGACGTGCTCCAGGCCGAAGAGCGGGTGGTCGGAGACGTAGAGGCCGAGCATCTCGCGTTCGAAGGCGAGCTTGTCGCGCTTGTCCCACTCCCCGTCGCCGATCACCGGCATCACCGTGGTGCTGTTGGTGTCCGCGTCGCCGAAGCCGGCGCCGAAGAGGTCGTACTGGCCGACGGCCTCCTTGCGCTTGACGTCGGCGTACGCGTCGATCGCCTCCGCGTGCACCGTGAGCAGCGCCTTGCGGGAGTGCTTGAGCGAGTCGAACGCCCCGGCCTTGATCAGCGATTCGATGGTCTTCTTGTTGCAGACCACGGCGTCGACCTTGGACAGGAAGTCGTAGAAGTCGGCGTACTCGCCCTTCTCCTCCCGGCAGCGCATGATCGCGGCGACGACGTTGGCGCCGACGTTGCGCACCGCGCCGAGGCCGAACCGGATCTCCTTGCCGACGGGGGTGAACGGCCCGGCGGAGGTGTTCACGTCCGGGGGCAGCACCTGGATGCGCATCCGGCGGCACTCCGAGAGGTAGAGCGCCATCTTGTCCTTGTCGTCGCCGACGGAGGTGAGCAGCGCCGCCATGTACTCGGCCGGGTAGTGCGCCTTCAGGTACGCGGTCCAGTACGACACCAGGCCGTACGCCGCCGAGTGCGCCTTGTTGAAGGCGTACCCGGCGAACGGGACCAGCACGTCCCAGACCTTCTGGATCGCCTCGTCCGAGTAGCCCCGTTCCCGGCAACCGTCCCGGAACGGGATGAACTCCTTGTCGAGGATCTCCTTCTTCTTCTTGCCCATCGCCCGGCGCAGCAGGTCGGCCTGGCCGAGGGTGTAGCCGGCGAGGATCTGCGCGGCGCGCTGCACCTGCTCCTGGTAGACGATCAGGCCGTAGGTGGGGGCGAGGATCTCCCGCAGCGGCTCCTCCAGCTCCGGGTGGATCGGGGTGATCTCCTGGAGGCCGTTCTTGCGCAGCGCGTAGTTGGTGTGCGAGTCCACGCCCATCGGGCCGGGTCGGTACAGGGCGAGGACGGCGGAGATGTCCTCGAAGTTGTCCGGCTTCATCATCCGCAGCAGGGAGCGCATCGGCCCGCCGTCGAGCTGGAACACGCCCAGGGTGTCGCCCCGGGCTAGCAGCTCGTACGCGGCCCTGTCGTCCAGCGGCAACCCCAGCAGGTCCAGCTCCTTGCCGTGGTTGAGCTGGATGTTCTTCACCGCGTCGTCGATGATGGTCAGGTTGCGCAGGCCGAGGAAGTCCATCTTCAACAGCCCGAGCGACTCGCACGTCGGGTAGTCGAACTGGGTGATGATGACCCCGTCGGAGTCCCGGCGCATCAGCGGGATGTGGTCGATGATCGGCTCGGCGGACATGATGACGCCGGCGGCGTGCACGCCGGTCTGCCGGATCAGCCCCTCGATGCCCCGGGCGGTGTCGATGACCTTCTTGACGTCCGACTCGGCCTCGTACATGCCCCGGAGTTCGCCGGCCTCGGCGTAGCGGGGGTGCTTGGGGTCGAAGATCCCCTCCAGCGGGATGTCCTTGCCCATCACCGCCGGGGGCATCGCCTTGGTGATCCGGTCGCCGACCGCGTACGGGTAGCCGAGCACCCGGGCCGAGTCCTTGATCGCGGCCTTCGCCTTGATCGTGCCGAAGGTGGCGATCTGGGCGACCTTGTCCTCGCCCCACTTGTCGGTGACGTACTTGATGACCTCGCCGCGCCGGCGCTCGTCGAAGTCGATGTCGACATCGGGCATCGAGACGCGCTCGGGGTTGAGGAAGCGCTCGAAGATCAGCCCGTGCTGGATGGGGTCCAGGTCGGTGATGCCCAGCGCGTACGCCACGAGCGAGCCGGCGGCCGAGCCGCGGCCGGGGCCCACCGCGATGCCCTGGTTCTTGGCCCACTGGATGAAGTCGGCGACCACGAGGAAGTACGACGGGAAGCCCATCTGGATGATGACGCCCAGCTCGTACTCGGCCTGCCTGACGTGCCCTTCCGGGATGCCGCCGGGGTAGCGGCGGGCCAGCCCGGCGAAGGTCTCCTTGCGGAACCAGGACTCCTCGGTCTCCCCCTCCGGCACGGGGAAGCGCGGCATCAGGTTGTGGAACTCGAACATCCCGGCGGGATCGACCTTCTCGGCCACCAGCAGGGTGTTGCGGCAGCCCTCCAGCCAGAGGTCGGAGTTGTCGACGGCGCGCATCTCGTCGGCGGACTTGATGTAGTAGCCGCTGCCGTCGAACCTGAAGCGGTTCGGGTCGGCGACGTTCGCCGCCGTCTGCACGCAGAGCAGCACGTCGTGCGCCTCGGCCTGGGACTCGTGCGTGTAGTGCGAGTCGTTGGTGACCACGGGCGGGATGTCCAGCTTGCGGGAGATGTCGTGCAGCTCCTGGCGGACCCGGCGCTCGATGCTGATGCCGTGGTCCATGATCTCCAGGAAGTAGTTCTCCTTGCCGAAGATCTCCTGGTACCGCGCTGCGGCCTTGAGCGCCTCGTCGTACTGGCCCAGGCGCAGCCGGGTCTGCACCTCACCGGAGGGACAGCCGGTGGTGGCCATCAACCCCGCGGAGTTCTCGGCGAGCAGCTCCGCGTCCATCCGCGGCCACTTGACGAAGAACCCCTCGGTGAACGACCGGCTGGTGAGCTTGAAGAGGTTGTGCAGGCCGGTCTTGTTCTTCGCCCAGATGGTCATGTGGGTGTAGCCGCCGCTGCCGGAGACGTCGTCGCTCTTCTGCTCCGGCCGGCCCCAGCGCACCCGCTGCTTGTGGAACCGCGACTCGGGCGCCACGTACGCCTCGATGCCGAGGATCGGGGTGACGCCGGCGGCCATCGCCTGCTTGTAGAAGTCGTTCGCGCCGTGCATGTTGCCGTGGTCGGTCATCGCCACCGCCGGCATGCCCTGCCGTTTGACCTCGGCGAAGAGGTCCTTCAGCCGGGCCGCCCCGTCGAGCATCGAGTACTCCGTGTGCACGTGCAGATGCGCGAACGAATCGCCCATGCGTGGCGCCCCCCGGGTCTGATCATGGGTTGGTCGAAGCTCGGACGGCCTACCCTATCGCCGCCGCCAGAGGCCCCTGAAGATGCCGCGCCCGGCGGAGGGGCCGGAGTGGCCGGGGTCTCTGCGACCGCCCCGGCGACGGCTTCCGACAGTCGGTTCCCGGACTCGTGGCGACCCCTCGGGCGGTGCCGGCCGTAGCCTGGGCGGACGGTATCCGGCGAGCATTGGACGACCTGATGCCCCTCCCGGACGGTGTCGAGGATCTGGCCGGATCGGCGGCGCGCGGCGACCCCGCGGCGCTCGACGCGCTGCTGGTCGCGGTCCGCCCGGAGGTGCTGCGCCTCTGCGCCCGCCTGCTGCCCCACCGGGAGGACGCCGAGGAGGCGTGCCAGGACGCGCTGCTCGCGCTGGCCCGGGGCATCGGCCGGTTCGAGGGCCGGTCGTCCTTCCACACCTGGCTGTACCGGCTGACGGCCAACCGGGCCCGCTCGACGTACCGGGTGCTGCGCCGGCGCTGGCGGGTGGAGGCCGGCGGCGTGCCGCTGCCGGACCCGGTGGACCCGCGCCGCACGAGCGTGGTCGCCGGCACCCGGCTGGACCTGCTCGACGCGCTCGACGCGCTCCGCCCCGAATTCGCCGAGGCCGTGGCCCTGCGCGACGTCCTCGGGCTGGGCTACCGGGAGATCGCCGACCTGCTCGGCCTGCCGGATGGCACCGTCAAGTCGCGGATCCACGAGGCCCGCCGGCAGCTGCGGCACCGGCTGTCCGGGCAGCCGGCCGCCGGCGAGGGACGGCGGTGACCGTGGCGGACCGTGGGCCAGCCCGACCACCTCGGGCGGGCGTTGCGTCGGCCGCAGCCTGGCCACCGC
>NZ_JBFABB010000166.1:0-12148 GCF_040640035.1 Micromonospora sp. NPDC023633
CGGCGATACACGCGGCGGGGCGCCCGCCGGCGACGGGGACGCCCGGTGGCACGGCCTGGACCGGCTGCTGGCCGTCCCGGCGCTGCGCCTCTGGGCGCACGACCAGGTCGCGCCCCTGGGCGCCGACGGGACGACCGTGGGCCTGGCGACGGTACGCGCCTGGCTGCGCGCCGACGGCCGGCTCCCCGGCACCGCCACCGCGCTCGGGATCTCGGTGTCCGCCGTACGCAAGCGGCTCAACCGGGCCGAGCAGGTCCTCGGACGAAGCCTGCTGCGCGGGCCGAGCGCCCGGCACGAGCTGTGGCTCGCGCTGCGGGTCCTCGACGCCCCGCCGGGCTGAGGATCCTCGCTCCGGCCGGACCGGGCACGGCGGCGGGCCGGGGTCGCTGTGCAGGCCGGCACCGCCGACGCCCTCGCTGTGCGGATCGGTCCTCGCCTCGACCCGCCGGGGCTTCCTACCGTGTGGGTGCAGCCGGTACGGGATCCCGGCCGTCCACCGACCCACGTCCGGACGCGCGGCACGGGGAAGCACGTCCGACCGGTCACTCCGGGGGGAGGTGCGACCGCCCCGCCCCACGCCGACGGCCGTGGGCGGGGCGGTCGTCGGCGGTGCCGCCGAACGGATCTTCGTCACCGTGGCCGCCGCCGTTCGTCACGGAGGGGGCGGCGGACCCGGCCTGCGAGCGAACGGCGGGGATTCCCGGGAAACGACGAAGGCCCGTCACCGGGTGGTGACGGGCCTTCGTGCTGGTGGGCGATACTGGGTTTGAACCAGTGACCTCTTCCGTGTCAAGGAAGCGCGCTCCCACTGCGCCAATCGCCCTCGCTTGTTACCGAGGTGGGGACGGGATTTGAACCCGCGTACACGGCTTTGCAGGCCGTTGCCTCGCCTCTCGGCCACCCCACCGAGGTTGCCCCCGTCATGCGTGGCGGCAGCTCCGAGCGGACGACGGGATTCGAACCCGCGACCCTCACCTTGGCAAGGTGATGCGCTACCAGCTGCGCTACGTCCGCGTGTCTCCGGCGTTAACCGGTGACGGGTGAGAACTTTAGCCGAGCCGGCGATCGGTTGCCAAATCGGGGTGGCTCCCGGCGCGTCAGGCGGCGGGCGGCCGCCCCGCTCGGCGGCGGGCGGGTGTCGTCGGCCCCCACCCCTCAGGCTTCCTAGGAGGATGGGCCGGACTCCTTCCGGCGGTCCGGCGGCTCGGGCCGGGTCCGTCCGGAGCGGACTCGTGCGGTTGCCCGGTCGGCGGCCGGTGGGCCGTCGCGGAGCAGGGCCGGAGCGCTCGCCGGGAACTGTCCGGCTTCCGACTGTAGTGGGCCGAACGGGCCGTGATCCGTAACTGCCCGTGTTCGGTTGGATGGGCTACGGTAACGGCGTGACGAGACGTGCGGCCGAGATCCGCCTGGATGCCCTGCTGCGCACGGCCTGTGACGTGATCGTGGAACGCGGTCTGGCCAACACCCGCACGGCCGACGTGGCACAGGCCGCCGGGGTGAGCCAGGCGCTGGTCTTCTACCACTTCGCCACCAAGGACCGGCTGCTCGCGCAGGCGTTCGCGTACGCGGTGGAGCAGGACCTGGCCCGGCTGGACGCGGTGATGCGCTCCAGCGCCCCGCCCCTGACCAAGCTCCGCCGGATCGTGCGGCTCTACACACCGGCGGGCCGGGCGACGTCCTGGGCCATGTGGATCGACGGCTGGGCGGAGTCGCTGCGTACCCCGGAACTGGAGAAGGTCTCCCGCCGGCTCGACCTGCGCTGGCGGGAGGACCTGGCGACGGTCATCACGGACGGGGTCCGCGACGGCACCTTCGAGTGCGCCGACCCGGCCGGGGCGGCGTGGCGGATCAGCGCGGTGGTGGACGGGCTGGCGGTGCAGCTCGCGGTGCACGAGCGGGTGATCTCCCGCCGGCAGTTCGCCGAGTGGGTGCGCCTGCTCACCGCCCGCGAGCTGGGGCTGGACCCGGCGCAGCTGGACTGAGCCCGGCACCGCCCGCGCCCGGCCAGCCGCGCCGGCGCCCGGGCGGGCCCCGACGACCGGGCGGCCGGCCGCCCGCGAAGCCGGCAAAACGGCTCGGCTGCCGGGGGCAGCCGGAACAATCGTCGGCATGGACCCGCTGGAGACGTACCGCCGCAGCCTGGCCGAGTTCACCGACCGGGTGGCGCAGGTCGGACCCGGCCAGTGGTCGGACCCGACCCCGTGCCCCGACTGGGACGTCCGGACGCTGGTCAACCACGTGGTGGGCGAGGACCGGTGGAGCGTCGCGCTGCTCGCGGGGCGGACGATCGAGGAGGTCGGCGACCGCTACGACGGCGACCTGCTCGGCCCGGACCCGGCCGGCGCGGCCCGGGAGGCGGCGGGGCAGGCCGAGCTGGCCTTCACCCACCCGGGGGCGCTGGAGCGCACCGTCGCGCTCTCCGCCGGCGAGACCCCCGCCGACGAGTACCTGCACCAACTGATCGCGGAGCACCTGATCCACGGCTGGGACCTCGCCGTGGCGATCGGCGCGGACCCCCGGCTGGACGCCGACGCGGTCGCCGCGTGCGCCCGGTGGTTCGGTCGGCGGATCGGCGACTACCAGCGGGGCCGGCTGATCCGGCCGGAGGTCGACGTGCCGGCGCGGGCGGACGAGCAGGACCGCCTGGTCGCCGCCTTCGGCCGCGACCCCGACTGGGCGCCGTGAGGGACCCGGCCGGAACGCCGGACGCACGAGGGCGGCGGTCAGGCGGCCGCCGGGCCACGGCTGCAGCGCCTCCGCAGCCGGCGCAGGGCCGGCGGGTGGACGTTGGCCAGCGTCAGGTCCCCGCCGTAGTGGGCGAGGACCCGGTGGTCCATCAGCCGACGCCACACCGGCGGCACCAGCGCGGCCACCACCATCGTGGCGTACCCGGCGGGCAGCTGCGGCGAGGACTCGAAGCTGCGCAGCGTCTGGTAGCGGCGCAACGGGTTGGCGTGGTGGTCGCTGTGCCGCTGGAGCTGGAAGAGGAAGATGTTGGTCACGCTGCGGTCGCTGTTCCAGCTGTGCCGGGGGTCGACCTTCTCGTAGCGGCCGGCGGGGGTGCGCTGCCGCGCCAGCCCGTAGTGCTCCAGGTAGTTGACCACCTCGAGCAGGGAGAACCCGACCACCGCCTGGAGCGCCAGGAACGGCAGCACGCCCGGGCCGAAGGCGACGGCCAGCGCCGCGTAGAGCGCGAGGGTCATCGCGAACGCGTTGAGCACGTCGTTGCGCCACGTCCACGGGCTGCGGCCCCGGATGCGGAACCGGCCGGTCTCCAGCCGCCGCGCCGAGCGCAGGCTGCCTGAGACGGTACGCGGCCAGAACGCCCAGAAGCTCTCCCCCAGCCGGGCGCTGGCCGGGTCCTCCGGCGTGGCGACGCGGGTGTGGTGGCCCCGGTTGTGCTCGACGTGGAAGTGCCCGTACGCCGCCGGTGCGAGGGCCACCTTGGACAGCCAGCGCTCCACCGTCTCCCGCTTGTGGCCGAGCTCGTGGGCGGTGTTGACGGCGATGCCGTCGACCACCCCGATCGTGACGACCAGGCCCGCCGCGCCGGCCACCGTCAGGTCGTCCCGGGCCCAGACCGCGCAGCAGAGCACCAGGGCCGCGTACTGGGCGGGCAGGTAGAGGTAGGTCAGCCAGCGGTAGTAGCCGTCGGCGGCGAGCCGGGGCACCGCCTCGTCGGGCGGGTTGCGCCGGTCCTCGCCGACCAGCAGGTCGACCACCGGGATCAGGACGAAGACGGCGGCGGGGGTGAGCCACCAGGCCCACGCGTCGGCGGTGGCCCGCCACGCCGCCCAGCCGACGAACGGCAGCGCCGGGACGAGCAGCGCCAGCGGCCACCATGGCCGGCGGGCGTCCCGCCACCCGGCGGCGGGGCCTGTCGCTGCGGAGTCGACGGCCATGACCGGCCTCCGATCTGTCGCGGCGTCCCCCCTCGACTGTGACAGCCGTCACGTCCGTGTACAAGGGACTGTTTTTGTCGAATCCCGCGCGGGGCGTCGGCCGCCCGGGAGGGCTCCCGCGCCGGGCGGGCCGCCTCGAGCAGGCGCGGCCCTTGTTCCCGCCGGGGCGGACTGATATCCACAGGTGTACATGCGTAACCGCGCGGCGCGGGCCGGCGGAGGGCCGGTCACCCCGCTCCCACGAGGAGGTCCCGTGGCACAACCGGAGTGGACACCCTGGATGAGCCGGCGTCGACGCCGGCTCGTCCCCGTCCTGGCGGTGACCGCGGTGGCGGCCGCGCTGCTGCCAACCGGCCCCACCGCAGCCGCCCCCACCGGCGGCGCCTCCGCCGAGCGGCGCTCCGGCCCGTTCGCCGAGGGGCACCAGCACGCCGACGTCGACAACCGCCCCGGCACCGCCGCCCCCGACGCGCGGCAGCGGGGCCTGGCGCGCAAGGCCGACCCGGACGCCCGTTGGAACCGGCTCGGCACCCCGCACGCGCTCGGCCCCGGCAGCGCGCCCCTCGCCACCGGTCTGCCCGCCGAGCCGGAGGCGGCCGCCCGCGCGTACCTCACCGACCACCACGACCTCTTCGGGCTGGACGCCGCGGCGGTCGACGCGATGGACCGGGTGCTGGTCCGCCCGATCGGCGCCGGCGCGGTCGTCACCCTCCGGCAGCGCTTCGGCGACCTGCCGGCCGGGCACGACGGCCTGGTCACCGTCGCGGTCACCGGCGGCAGGGTCCTCGCGGTCAGCTCCTCGCTGTCCCGGGACACCGCGGCGCCGGCGCCGGCCACCCTCACCGCCGAGCAGGCGTACGCCGCGGCGCGCGCCGACGCCGGCCTGACCGCCGAGGAGGTACGCAGCCACAGCGTCCGCGCCGTCGCCGTGCCCACCCCGCTGGACGGGCCCCGGGCCGCCTACGAGGTGACCCTGATCGGCGCCGACGCCGACCATCCGGAGGCGTTCACCACCTACGTCGACGGGATCACCGGGCAGGTGCTGGTCCGCGAGGACCTGGTCGACTTCGACTCGGACAACCCGAGCTGGGCGGTCTTCCCGGCCACCCCGCCGCGCGACCTCGGCCCCGGGCGGGATCCCCGGGTGCGCTGGTGCGGCGACCCCGCGCCGGGCTGCCAGGCGGCCTTCCGCGACCCGGCCACCGGCCAGCCCTGGGACGTCGACGCGGCCACCGGCACGCCGACCGGCACCGCCCGCGGCAACTCCGCCAACACCGTGCTCTCCTGGGGCGGCGGCACGCCGGCCGTACCGGCCACGCCCAGCCCGGAACGCCGCTACGAGTACCCGTTCACCGACCAGTGGCACCAGGCCCGCTGCAACCCCGAGGTGTTCACCTCGGCGCGACGCAACGACGCCGACGCCGCGATCGCCAACCTGTTCGCCATGCACAACCGGATGCACGACTGGGCCTGGCACCTCGGCTTCACCGAGGCGACCTGGAACCTCCAAGCGGTGAACCTGACCCCGCAGGGCCGGGGCGGCGACGCCGAGCAGGGCCGCGCCCAGCAGGGCGCGCTCAGCGGCAACCGGAACAACGCCAACCAGGGCACGCCGCGCGACGGCCTGCCGCCGACCACCAACATGTACCTGTGGCAGCCGCAGGCCGGCGGTCCGTACCCACCCTGCGTCGACGGCGACTACGACATGACGGTGATCGGGCACGAGTACACCCACGCCATCACCAACCGCATGATCGCCGGCCCGGACAGCGGCATCGGCGGCCACCAGGGCGGCTCGATGGGCGAGTCGTGGAGCGACCTGCTCGCCGCCGAGTACCTGTTCCAGCACGGGCTGCGCGCCCCCGGCGAGACGCCCTACGTCACCGGCGGCTACGTCACCGGCAACCTGGTCAGCGGCATCCGTAACCACGACTTCAGCCGCAGCCCGCTGAACTACTCCGACGTCGGCTACAACACCGGCGGTCCCGCCGTGCACGCCGACGGCGAGATCTGGAGCGCCACCAACTTCCGGGTACGCGCCGCGCTGATGCAGCGGTACGGCGTCGGCACCGGGCAGCGGCAGCTGGACTGCGCGCGCGGCAAGGTCGCGGTGGAGCAGTGCCCGGGCAACCGGCGCTGGTCGCAGCTGGTCTTCGACTCGTTCCTGCTCCAGGCCGCCAGCCAGGTGAGCATGCTCGACATGCGGGACAACATGCTCACCGCCGACCTGCTCCGCTTCGGCGGCGCCAACCAGGACCTGCTCTGGGCCGAGTTCGCCCGCTCCGGGATGGGCCGCGACGCCGCCACCAACGGCGCCGCCGACACCGACCCGACGCCGAGCTTCGCCGCGCCGGACGCCGACAACGCGGTGCTCACCCTGCGCCCCAAGGGCGACAGCGCCGACGCGCCGATCCGGGTCTACGTCGGGGCGTACGAGGCGCGGGCGGTGCCGGTGGCCGACACCGACCCGACCACCGCGCTGCCGGACCGGGTGGAGCTGGTGCCCGGCACGTACCAGCTGCTCGCCGTCGCGCCCGGCTTCGGCCACCAGCGGCTGACCGTGGTCGCCAAGGCCGGCAAGGAGAGGTACGTCGACCTGCGGATGAGCCGGAACCTGGCGTCCACGGCGTCCGGCGCGACGGTCACCGGTGACGGGGTCAACCTGGACCGCATCGCCGACGACACCGAGGCCACCAACTGGGCCTCCCTCGACGGGGTGGCGGGCCGGCAGGTCACGGTGGCGCTGCCCGGGGACGCGCCGCAGGTCGTGAAGCGGGTGAACGTCAGCGCCATGCTGCGCCCGGCGATCGCCGGCGACGCCGACCCGGGCAGCCAGAACGCGCTCAGCGCGCTGCGCTCGTTCGCGGTGTCGGCGTGCAACGCGAAGACGACCGACTGCGCGGATCCGGCGAACTGGCAGCGGATCCACACCAGCGCGCCCGACGCGTTCCCGGGCGGGGCGTACCGGGCGTACGTGCGCGACATCAACCTGCGCGAGTTCCTGGTGCCGACCACGCTGGCCACGCACCTGCGGTTGGAGGTGCTGGCCAGCCAGTGCACCGGCGGCCCGGCCTACGCCGGTGAGCAGGACGACGACCCGGCGACCACCACCGACTGCGCGACCGCCAGCCCGGCGCGTACCCAGGTGCGCATCGCCGAGTTCCAGGCGTTCTCGACGTGACCGCCCCGTCGGGGGCCGGTCGGCGTGCCGGCCGGCCCCCGACGGACCACCTCCGGGTGGCGGGGTTTGGCGGCGACCCGGGGTGGCGCCGGTCGCCGGGTTCGGGCGGCGGGGGACAATCGCTGGCGTGTCCGAGCTCTCCACCGCCTTCGTCCGGCTGCACGCCAGTCTCGCCCCGGTCGCCTTCGTCCCCGAGGTGCGACTGCACCAGGCGGACGACGCCATCGGGCTGTGGGAGTTGACGGAGGGCGAGTTCCGCAGTGCGCAGCCGCCGCCGTTCTGGGCCTTCGCCTGGGCCGGCGGGCAGGCGCTCGCCCGGTACGTCACCGATCACCCGGAGCTGGTCGCCGGCCGCCGGGTGCTCGACCTCGCCGCGGGCTCCGGCCTGGTCGCCATCGCCGCCGCGCGGGCCGGCGCCGCCGCGGTGCGCGCGGTGGAGATCGACGAGTTGGCCGTCGCGGCCGTCGCGGTCAACGCCGAGGCCAACGGGGTACGCGTCGACGCGGAACTCGGCGACATCCTCGACGGCGACGCCGGCGGCGCCGAGGTGGTGTTCGCCGGGGACGTGTTCTACAGCGAGGCGATGGCCAACCGGGTGCTGCGCTTCCTCCTCCGGGCCGCCCGCGCCGGGGCGAAGGTGCTGGTGGGCGATCCGGGCCGGGCCTTCCTGCCCCGCGAGCGCTTCGACGAGCTGGCCGTCTACGACGTGCCGGTGCCCGAGACGCTGGAGAGCGTACGGGTGAAGCGCACCACGGTGTGGCAGTTGCGGGCGGGGTTGCCGGGGGCGGGCCGCTAGCGTGTCGGCGTGCTGTTCCGGAGCTGGGCGCAGACCGCCGACGCGCACTGGCCGGACGTGGCCCGGGTGTCCGACCACGTGGGTGTCGCACATCTGGTCGTGACCCGGCACGCCCTGGTCCGCCAGGTGCTCACCGATCCGGCGACGTACCGGCCGGACAACGCGCTGGACGCGGTGACCCCGATCCCGGTGGCCGCGCTGCGGGTGCTGGCCGGGCACCGGTTCCGGCTGCCGCCGACCCTGGCGAACAACGGCGGCGCCAGCCACCCGGCGCTCCGGGCGATCGTCGCCGACGCCCTGCACCCGACGCGGGTCGCCGCGCAGCGGCCCTGGCTGACCGGGTTGGTGCGGGAACGCGTCGGCAGGATCGGCGCCGCCCTGGCCGCCGGCGGGCCGGTGGACCTCTATGCCGAGCTCGCCGCCGACCTGCCGCTGCTGGTGCTGGCCCGGCTGGTCGAGCTGCCCGACGCGCCGGTGGGCGCGGTGAAAGAGTTCGCCCGCGCGGCGCTGGAGCTGTTCTGGGCGCCGCTGGACGCCGAGCGGCAGCAGGCCCTCGCCGCCGAGGTGGGCCGCTTCCACCGGGTGCTGCGGGAGTTCGCCGCGACCGGGGGCGGGCTGGCCGGGTCGCTGCGGGCCGCCGGATACCCGCCCGACGTGGTGGTCGGCGCGCTGTTCTTCCTGCTGGTGGCCGGCCAGGAGACCACCTCGCAGTTCCTCACCCTGCTGCTGCACCGGCTGGCGGGCGAGCCGGCCGTGCTGGCCGGCCTGCGCGACGGCACCGTCGCGGTCGCCGACGTGGTCGAGGAGGGACTGCGGCTGGAGCCGCCGATCGTGACCTGGCGACGGGTGGCGGCGGTGGACACCACGCTGGGCGGGACGGCGGTGCCGGCGGGCACCAGCGTCGTGCTCTGGCTGGCCCGCGCCGGCCGGGATCCGGACACCGTCAACGCGCCGGACGAGTTCCGGCCCGGGCAGCGCGGTTCCCGCCGGCACCTGGCCTTCGGTGCGGGCGCGCACCGCTGCGTCGGCGACCAGTTGGCCCGGATGGAGGCGGCGGTGGTGGTCGCCGAGACCGCCTCGCTGCTGGACGGGGTCACCGTGGTCCGCGAGCCGTGGTGCCCGGACAACCTGACCTTCCGGATGCCCGACGCCTTCGTCGTCCGCAGGCGCTGAACCGGCACGCCCGCCGTGGTGCGCGCGCCCCGCCGCCCGTACCCCGTCCTGATCACCGAGGTTCTCGCGCCACCACCAGACGGGGGGCGTACGGGTGCCGGCGGGCGGGACCCGACGAAAGTCAGTGCCGGGTGGTGCCGTTCGGGCGCGGTCGGCACGGGGGTCACCGACCTAGCGTCGGCACATGATCACATTACGTGGGTTGACCAAGCGGTTCGGGGGCACGACCGCCGTCGACGCCCTGACCGTCGACATCGGACCCGGCCGGGTCACCGGGTTCCTCGGCCCCAACGGCGCGGGCAAGTCCACCACCATGCGGATGATCCTGGGGCTGGACCGGCCCACCGCCGGGCAGGCGCTCGTGGGCGGGCGGGCGTACCGGGAGCTGCGGCGCCCGCTGCGCGAGGTCGGCGCGCTGCTCGACGCCCGCGCGGTCCATCCCGCCCGGTCGGGCCGGGCACACCTGCTCGCGATGGCCCGGAGCAACGGGATACCGGACCGCCGGGTGGACGAGGTGCTCGCCACCGTGGGGCTGGACGCCCGCGCCGCGGCCAAGCCCGGCCGCACCCTCTCCCTCGGCATGGGGCAGCGGCTCGGCATCGCCGGGGCACTGCTCGGCGACCCGCCGGTGCTGATGTTCGACGAGCCGGTCAACGGCCTCGACCCGGACGGGGTGCGCTGGGTCCGGCAGCTGATGCGGTCCCTGGCAGACGAGGGCCGGACGGTCTTCGTCTCCAGCCACCTGATGACCGAGATGCAGCTCACCGCCGACCGGCTGGTGGTGATCGGCCGGGGTCGCCTGCTCGCCGACGCCCCGGTCGACGAGGTGATCGCCGGGAGCGCGGTGGCCGTGCGGGTACGCAGCCCGCAGCCGGCCGGCCTCGCCGCGCTCGCCGAGCGGCTCGCCGCCGCCGGGGCCGCCGTCGAGCCGGCCGGCCCGGGCGAGCTGACCGTCACCGGCGCCCCCGTCGAGCGGATCGGCGACGTGGCGTACGAGCTGGGTGTGCGGCTGCACGAGCTCAGCCCGCACGGGGCGTCCCTGGAACAGGCCTTCATGGAGCTGACCGCCGACAGCGTCGAGTACGCCGGCGCCCCGACCCGGAACGAGGCACGATGAACACGATCTCCGCCGAGTGGACCAAGTTGTGGTCCGTGCGTTCCACCTGGTGGTCGCTGCTGGCCGGGGTGCTGCTGACGGCCGCCACCGCCGGTCAGCTGGCCATCTACGCCGCCAACGCGAACACCAACGACGATCCGGCCGACGACCCCGGGATCGTCACCGTCGGCAGCGTCGTGATCGGCTCGGTCGAGCTGACCCAGTACGCCGTGCTGGCGCTGGGCCTGCTCGTGATCACCAGCGAGTTCACCAGCGGCACGATCCGTACGACCCTCCAGTGCACGCCGTCGCGCGGCCGGGTGCTGCTGGCCAAGGCCGCGGTGACCGGGGCGGTGACGTTCGCGTTCGGGCTGCTACTCGGCACGGTCGGCGCGCTGGTGGCCCGGCCGGTGCTCGGCCGCTGGGGCACCGCGCCGGCGGGCGGCACGGTCGGCGACGTCCTGGCGGTGGCGACCTACCTGGCACTGGTCGGCGTGCTGGCCCTCGGGCTCGGCGCGGCTCTGCGCAGCGCGGTGCTCACCCTGACCGTGCTCGTCGCCACGCTGATGATCGTCCCGCTGTCGTTGCAGGAGCCGGACATCGCCGTGCTCAACCGGATCGCCGACGCCTTCCCGGGGGTCGCCGGTGGGCACTTCCTGGCCGGGGACACCGACCCGTACCCGGCGCCGGTCGGGTTGCTGCTGCTCGCCGGCTGGGCCGGCGCGGCGCTGCTGCTGGGCCGGGCCGCGTTGCGCCGCCGGGACGCGTGAGGCGCCGGGCCGCGTGAGGCACGGGGGCGGGGCGGGTCAGCCGGTCGGCTCGACCAGCCCCGCCTCGTACGCGAGGATCGCCGCCTGCACCCGGTTGCGCACCTCGAGCCGGGTGAAGACGCTCGTCAGGTAGCTCTTCACGGTCCCCTCGACCAGGTGCAGCCGGCGGGCGATCTCGGCGTTGGACAGCCCGGCCCCGACCAGCGCGAGGACCTCCCGCTCCCGCTCGGTCAGCCCGGCCAGCCGGTCCCGGGCCACCGGCCGGCGGGCCACCCGGTCGCCGCCCAGCTCGATGACCCGGCGGGCCACCCGCGGCGACAGGTACGCGCCGCCGTCGGCGACGGCGTGCACCCCGGCGATCAGCTCGCGCGGGTCGCCGGACTTGAGCAGGAACCCGCTGGCCCCGTGCCCGAGCGCCCGGGCGACGTGGTCGTCCTCGCCGAACGTGGTCAGCATGACCGTCGCCGTCTCCGGCACGAGCCGGCGGATCTCGGCGGCGGCGGTGAGCCCGTCCAGCCTCGGCATCCGGATGTCCAGCAGCGCCACCCGGGGCCGGTGCGCCCGGACCAGTTCCACCGCGACCCGGCCGTCACCGGCCTCGGCCACCACCTCGATGCCCGGGTCGGTGGCCAGGATGGCCCGGACGCCGGCCCGGATCATCGCCTCGTCGTCGGCGAGGACGACCCGCACCGGGCCGGCCGTGTCGGCGTTCATCCGTCGATCCGCTCCTTGCTGACCAGCCGGCCCTCGACGAAGCAGAGTCGCCACGTCGGCTGGGCCAGGGGGAAGTTGCCGTCGGTGTAGTGCTCGCAGCCGGGGCGTGCCGTCCCGGCGGGCGGGTCGAGCTGCCGTCGGGGCAGCCCGGTCAACTCGGCGCGCTGCGCGCCGACGGGCATCCGCGCGAAGGCCCCGTCGTCGAGGACCGTCCCGGCGGTGGCGACCGGGTAGTAGACCAGCGCGAGGACCAGCGCGAGGCCCGCCGGGGCGCCGAGGGCCGTCAAGAGGCTGAGCCGGACCCGCCGGCGGGCGTCGCGCAGCCGCCGCTCGGCCTCGCCCGGCCGCTCCCCCGGCTGCCCGCCGTCCGAGGGATCGGCGTCCGTCGTCGGCGCGACCGGCAACCACCGCTCGCCCGCCTCGCGGACCGGCCAGCGGCCCTGCGCCCCGCCCGCCGGCCAGCCGCCCTGCGCCTCCCGGGTCGGCCAGCCGCCCTGCGTTTCGCGGGCCGGTCGG
>NZ_JBFABB010000167.1:0-11951 GCF_040640035.1 Micromonospora sp. NPDC023633
CCCCGGCCCACCACCCATGGGGCGGCGCGGTCCTGCTCGGTCGTACGCAGGGTGTAACGACCCCGCCCCGGCCACGATTCCGCCCCCACGATGCCCCCGGCCACACTCCCAAACCGGACACCCAACCCGATCGGGGATCCCATGACGCCCGCCCGCCGATGCCGCACCCGACACCCATGACGCAACCGGACACCATCCGCATCCCGGCCGAGGCGCAACCGGGTGGGGATCTTGCTACGAGACGGCCCACGGCGGGACGGTTTCGTACCAGGAACCACCGGTGCCGCCGGGGGCACTCATGATCGGTTGACGCTCCGCCGGGCTCCCCGCTGCCCGCCGCCCGGGCCCACGTCAACGGATCATGAGACACCGACCCGTAGACCAACCGGCCGTGATCAGGTCATGCACCCCACAACGCCCGGGAAACGTCCACACCGCCCTGAGCAACGGACACTACGAGGGCAGGCAGAGGCGGCAGCGCTACGGGGCAGGCGGAGGCGGCGGCGCTACGGGGCAGGCGGAGGCGGCGGCGCTACGGGCGCAGGCGAGCAGGCGGGCACTGGCCCGCGATGGAGAGTGAGCCGAGGACGGCGAGCGGGCACCGACGGGGTGTGGCCCGCCGTGCCCGACGCAGGGATCAAGCCTGACCGCCCGGAGCCGGGCACGGCGGGCCACACCCCCACCACGACGGACCAACAACCGGCACGACGCCCCACCACCACAACGACCACGCAACAACCACCGACGCCAGGCAACCACCGCACACGACTGTCCAACCACCGAGGCCGCCCAACCACCGCACCGACCGCGCACCCATCGACGCCGCCCAACCACCGCACCCGACCGCCCAACCACCCCGACGCCGCGAAACCGCCCCGGCGACGCCCCGCAGCACCCGGCGACGAACCGGCCCACCCGCCTGCGCGGCCACCCGGCGACGAACGCCCCAAGGAGACGAGCCCCGCCTCAGCACGCCTCGCGCAGCAGCGGTTCCGTCTCCTCCTCGGTGACGCCGAGGGCCTCCCGGACCTGCCGGGCCAGCAGGTGGTGCTGGGCGTCCCGGGCGATGGCCTCGCCGAGGCGGGCGTGGTGCGCCGCCTCCGCGCGCCGACCGGCCGCCCGGTGCGCCGAGACGAGCCCGATGAGGGCAGACCTCGCCACGCCGGTAGCCGATCTCCCGGCTGAGCCGCAGGGCCTCGTGCAGGAGCGCGATCGCCGGCCCCGGACCTTGCAGGCCCAACGCGATCAGCCCGTGCGTGCTCAGCGACTCCGCCTCGACGCGGCGCCTGCCGATCGCGCGCGATGCTCAGGCACTCGTCGGCGAGGCGGAGCGCCTTGGCGTGGTAGCCGAGGTCGACGTAGGCGGCAGCGAGCTGGTCGAGGTCGGTGGCGACTCCGTAGAGGTTGCGCAGCTGCCGGCGGATCACCACGGCGCGGGTCAGGTGCACCACCGCCAGGGCGGGCCGGCCGAGCGCCCGGGGTCCGACGGCGAGGTTGTGCAGGGCGTTGGCGACGCCGCCTCGATCAGGTCGGTGCCGAACCCGTGCGCCCGGGCCCACCCGCCGTCGTCGACGACGTACGGGAACACGCGCGGTTCGTCCGTCCGCGTCGGCGGGCCCAGCCACAGCTGGAAGCCCGAGCGGTTCATGTACTCCCTGGTCAGGAGCTGTTCGGCCCGGTCCAGCACCCGCCGGTCGTCGGCGGTGACCGCGACCGGGGGGACCGGCGCGGGGCCGGGGGACGGCGGGGTGGCCGACGACCCGGTCAGGGGCGACGCGGCCACGAGCGCGGCGGCGACGGCCAGGGCCGCCCACCAGCCCCGCCGCAGCGGCCCGGTCGTTCTCCGTACTCGCATGGGGCGAGCACACCAGTGGCGGGTTCCGATCCCGTACCGCCGCCGTACCCGCCGGCGCCTGGCGTGGCGGGGGCCGCCCCCGGCTCACGTCCCGAGACGCCGAGCACCGCCGGCACCCGGCGGGTGATCCGCCGGTGACAGGGGGCTCAGGCCGGCAGGGTGGCGGTCAACCGCTGCGCGGCGACCTGCGCCCCGTCGGCGCGGATGACGGCGGCGAACGCGCGGGCGCGGGCCGCCACCTCGGGCCGCAGCGCGGCGCCGAGAGCCGCGGTCAGCGACTCGGCGGTCGGTACCGCGCCGGGGTGTGCGCTGCCGATCCCGAGCGCGGACACGCGTCGCGCGAAGTAGTGCTGGTCGTAGACCTGCGGTATGACAACCTGTGGCGTCCCGGCCCGCGCGGCCGTGGTCGTGGTGCCCGAGCCGCCGTGGTGGATCACCGCGGCCACCTCCTTGAACAGCGCCTGCTGGTTCACCTCGCCGACGACCAGGCAGTCGGGCGCCCGGTCGCCGAGCGTGAGTGGCGCCCAGCCCCGCGAGACGACCAGACGGCAGCCGACCGCGCGTACCGCCCGGATCGCCGTCTCCAGCAGACCGGGGGGCGTGGCGACACTGCCGAATCCGACGTAGACGCACGGCCCGCCGGCGTCCAGGAAGGTCTTCAACTCGGTGGGCAGGGGTCGCTCGTCCGGCAGGAGCCAGGCGCCCGGTTGATAGACGGCCGTGCCGGCGGCATCCGGCCAGGGCGCCAGTGTCGGGTCGGTGGCCAGCCACGGCTGGTCGGTGTGGATGTGGTCGCTGACGTCGTCGACCGGGGCCAGTCCCAACCCCGCCCGGAGCGCGTTGAGCGGCACGCCGAAGGTGTCGTTGACCTGCCGCAGGTTGGCGGCCCACAGTTCGCCGTTGTCGGCCGACGCGGGCGGCGGCGCCTGCCCGAGCAGTGGCAGCGGCAGCGGCGGGTGGTGCGGTGAGGGAAGGGCCGCCGGGCAGAGCGCCGCGAAGACGTACGGTATGCCCCGCTTCTCCGCCACGGTACGGGCGGCGATCTGCAGGCCGGTCGCCGCGACGAGGACGTCACAGTCCCGGGCCGCCGCCGACAGCACCTCGAACTGGATGCCGATGGAGGACGCGGCCATCTGACGTACCTGTGCCGGCGAGGGGCGGGGCGCGGCGGCACGCGGCCTGGGCGCCGCAGACCTGCGCCAGGGCGGGCCGACGGGCACGAAGGGAATCTTGAAGGTCGCCACCCACCGGGCGAAGTCCGGTGGGGCGCAGAGGCGGGTCTGCAGGCCGAGAGCCTTCAGCCGCGCTGCCAGCGCCACCAGGGGTTGGACGTCGCCGCGCGACCCGAGGGTCGACAGCAGTACGCGCTTCATGTTCGCCTTTCCGTCTGTTGCGGCGGATCCGGGCGCGGCGTGACGGGGCCGGGACACCTGCGTCGGGCCTGGCTGCACCGTCGATCCACCACCCCGGCGGCGGGGAGCGCCCGGCGGCGGGGCGGCGCGCGTCACGCCCTGGCGGCGACCGGGCCGGGCGCTCGGCGCGCGGCGCTGGTGACGGGCCGACGGGCCCGCAACGTCAGCACGTCGCCGAGCCCCTCGACCGCGCGCAGCTCGGCCGCGTACTCGGCGGCCTGTGCCTGGCGCAGGTAGTCCAGCGTCTGCGGGTCGGCGGCGCACATCCCAGGCGTCGAATCGGCGGTGGCCACCAGGTGGACCTCACCGGCCAGCGCCACCGAGGCGGAGATGAACTGGCAGAGTTCCGGCCACAGGAGGTATCGCCAGAAGTCGACGCTGACCACCGCGTCCAGGCTGCCCGGCGGCATTTGCGGGGCGACGCCGAGCAGGTGGAAGTTGGTCGGCCCGATGGGTGCGGCGTAGTCGAAGGTGAGCGCCGAGGCGGGCAGCCCCGACTCGGTGCCGCCGGTGCCTATCCAGAGCACCTTGGGTCCCCGCAACTGGCCGGCGAGGTGCGCGGCGGCGGGCCCGATGGCGCAGGCCGACCGCTCGACGCACTCGTCGATGAGCGCCCGGTAGTGCAGGATCCGCCGGATCGCCTCGTACCCCATGACCGCGGTGAGGAACTCCCACTCGAGGCAGGAGTACGTCTTGGCCGCCTGCTGGAAGTTGGCCTTCATCTCCATCCAGTTGCGGGTGATGTTCTTGTGGTGCGGCAGGTGGACGACCCGGGCCTCGTCGTCGTAACCGAAGTTGACACCGTCCGGCAGGCTCCGGTCCACACGGTAGAACAGCTCGACGTCCTCCACGCCGTAGCTCAGGCCGAACGCCTCGCGGTAGCCACCGACCTGCGCGAAGAGCGAGCTGGCGAGCGAGATGTTGTGCGTGTAGGCGATCACCCAGCCGGCCCGCAGCCAGGCGCCGTCGTCGTCCGGGAGTCCCGTCGCGAACCGCAGGTCGCCACCGTGTGGGAAGGCCCGCGCAATCGTGTGCGACTCCCCGGCCAGCACGGCGGGCAGGTCCGCGAGGCCGATCTCGTCCCGCCGGCCGATCAGCACCGCCGCGTTGCCGGGCGTGCTGTGCCACGCCAGGTGCCTCTCCAACAGGTCGGGCATCGCCCACGAGTCGGCGTCGAGGAAGACCAGCAGAGGCGCGGAGGCACGCCGCGCCCCTTCGTTGCGGGCGACGGAGCGGCCCTTGCGCCGGGGGAGCTCCAGCACGCGCAGGCGGAGGCCGGCGCCCTCGGCGAGAGCCTGGGCGTATCCGTCGGACGAGCCACCGTCGCGGACCACGATCACTTCGAAGCGTTCCGGCGGCAGCGTCTGCCGGGTCAGCGCCCGCAGGGTCAGCGCGAGGCACTGCGGATCCTGATACGTCGGCATCACCACGCTCAGCGCCGGGCGGATGGTGGGCAACGGCATGGCGATCCTCTCCGTCGGACGAGCGTGCCATCGGAGTTCTGGCGACAGTCGCCAGAGAATAGCGTTCCGCAAGGACTCCTTATTACATAAGTAGGGGTCGATAGGGGTGAGAGTGTCCACTCACGACAGTCGGCGCGCCAGCCGGACGCACTCGCGCCCGCCGACTGCCGGCGGGACATCGACCGCCGGCACGCCCACTGACCACCGGCGGGACGGTCGACGCGCAACCGCCCGGCCCACGCGGCGACCCGGCGGTCGG
Organism: Micromonospora sp. NPDC023633; assembly: GCF_040640035.1. Taxonomy (NCBI): domain Bacteria; kingdom Bacillati; phylum Actinomycetota; class Actinomycetes; order Micromonosporales; family Micromonosporaceae; genus Micromonospora; species Micromonospora sp. NPDC023633. The sequence goes on from NZ_JBFABB010000167.1 coordinate 4,990, forward strand.
GCCCGGGAGCCCCGGGAGGCCACCCCGAGGGGGTTGCGGACCGGGCGTGGTGGCACCCGCCGTGGCTACGCCCGGCTCAGCGCGACAGGCCGTGGTCCGGGGCCTGCCCGTCGGAGTAGGCGCTGCGGTAGATCGTGCCCCGACCCGTCGGGTCCGGCGCGTAGGGCAGCGGGGCGGGCTCCACGGGCGGGACGGGGTCGACGGGCGGGGCGGGCTCGACGGCCGCCGCCGCGCCGCGCCGGGCCCGGATGACCCGGGAGACCACGAACCAGCCGGCGGCGGCCACGCAGGCGACGATGACGACCTTCTGCAGCACGCCGGCGTACCCCTCGACCAGGTGCCAGTTGTCGCCGAGCAGGTAGCCGGCCATCACGAAGGTGGTGTTCCAGATCAGGCTGCCGAGCGTCGTGTAGACCGCGAAGGTCCACACCGGCATCCGCTCCACGCCGGCCGGGATGGAGATCAGGCTGCGGAAGATCGGAATCATCCGGCCGAAGAAGACGGCCTTCACCCCGTGCCGCAGGAACCACTCCTCGGTGCGGTCCACGTCGCTGAGCTTGACCAGCGGCAGCCGCTGCGCGATCGCCCGCACCCGTTCCCGGCCGAGCGCGGCGCCGATCCAGTACAGCGCGAGGGCGCCGAGCAGCGAGCCGAGGGTGGTCCAGAAGATCGCGCTGACCACGCTCATCCGGCCCTGGCCCGCGACGAAGCCGGCCAGCGGCAGGATCACCTCGCTGGGAATCGGCGGAAAGAGGTTCTCCAGGGCCACGGCCAGACCCGCGCCGGGGCCGCCGAGCCGCTCGACCAGGCCGATGACGAAGCCGATCAGTCCGTCCTCGGGCGGCGCGGCCTCCGCGGTGGTGGAGCCGGAGGCGAGCAGGGCGTGCGCGGTACGAATCATGGCTCACACGCTACGAACCGATCCTGGGAGCCCGCCACGGGGCCGGCCCTCCCGTTCGGCGGACACCCGGGTGGGCAGACCGCAGGGGGTCGCCCGCCTCTACCGTGCGGCCCGCGCGGCGACCGCGCGGGCGGTCCGGCGGTGCGCGGCGGCCTCGTCGGGCCGCCCCAGCGCGGCGGCGAGGTCGGCGAGGTGCCCCGCCACCGGGCCGAGGGTCACCACGCCGCTGCCCGCGCCGGCCAGCTCCCCGGCGGCGGGGGCGAGCACGGCGTACGCCCGCCGCATCGTGGCGTGGTCGTCGAGGGCGAGGGCGGCACGGGCGGCAAGGCAGATCCGGGCCTCGCGCAGCAGGTCGTGCGGCGAGTCCGGAAGGGCGCGCAGCGCGGCGGCGGCCTCGCCGCGACGGCCGGCGGCGAGCAGGACCAGGGGACGCGCCCAGGGTTCGTACGGCCCGAAGTCCGCCCCGGCCCCGGCGACGCCCTCCTCCTCCTGCGGCGCGGACGGCCGCAGGCACAGCAGCGCCAGCGCGAGCAGGCCCCGCTCCATGCCGGGCATCCCGCTGCCGGTGAGCCGGGCCTGCGCCGTCCGGTAGGCGGCCTCCGCCGCGTCCGGGCTCCCGCCGATCGCCAGTCGCAGGGCGGCGTACCAGCCGGTGAAGACGCCCACCAGCGGCAGGTCGTACCGCTCGGCGAGGCGTTCGGCGGCGGCCGCGTGCGCGTCCGCGGCCCTGAGGTCGGCCAGCGCGCTGCGCGCCTGGAGAAGGACGAGATGACCGAGGACCTCGAAACTCACCAGCCCGTGCCGGTCGGCCAGCTCGACCAGCTCGGCGCCGATGCGGGCGCGCTCGGCGGCGAGGCCGGCCCGGCCGAAGGTGTGCAGGAAGCGGGCGTTGAGCGCGTGGGCGAGCAGCGCCGGGTGCGACAGCCGCCGGGCGATCGCCTCCGCCTCGCACGCGGCCCGGTGACCACGTTCGGTGATGGTGCCGCGCAGTTCGAGGGCGAGGGTGCTCAGCAGCCGGCTGCGCCGTCGCGGCTCGTCGTCGCCGAGCGCGGCCAGCGTCCGCTCGGCGGCCCGGGCGACCTGGCGGGAGAGGTGTTCGTCGTCGTTGCGGGTCCAGACGGCCGGGACGTCGAAGGCGGTGAGGACGCCCTCGGTCAGGGTGGCGTCGTCGAGCCCGGCGGCGGTGGTGACCGCCGTGGACCGCAGTCGTCGCGCCTCGTCGAGGTGGCCGGTGACGGCGAGCGCGCGGCCCAGCCCCATGACCGCGTCCAGCCGCCCGCGTACGTCGCCGTCGCCCGCCCGGTCGTGGGCGGCGAGCGCCTGCCGCCACAGGCGGGCCGCCTCGTGCGGGTGGAAGCGCCGTTCGGCCCGCTCGGCCGCCGCCCTGGCGTAGCGCGCGGCGCGGGACGCGGTGGCGCGGCTCGCCGCGAGGGCGAAGTGGTGGGCGAGGGCGGCGACGTCCTGCGGGTGCAGCCGCTCGATCGCCTCGCCGGCGGCGGCGTGCCAGCGGGCCCGGCGCGGCGCGGACAGGTCGCCGTAGAGGGTGTCGCGCACCAGGATGTGGGTGAACCGCAGTCGCCCGCCGGCGCCGTGCTCGGTGAGGAAGCCGGCCGCCAGGGCCAGGTCCAGGCCGTCGAGGACCCCGGTGGCGTCGCCGGTCAGGGCGACCAGCACGTCCGGGTCGACGTCCCGGCCGAGCACGGCCGCCTGCCGCAGCAGGGCCCGTGCCCCGTCCGGCAGCCCGGTCAGCCGATGGCGGATGACGTCGCGTACGCCCGCCGGAACCTCGTGCAGCGCCGCGCTGTCCCCGGTGGCGAGCAACCGCGCCAGTTCCCGGACGAAGAACGGGTTGCCGCCGCTGCGTTGGTGGATCAGGCGCACCACGGGCGGGTCCAGGTCCCGCCGGGCGGCGCTGCGGGCCAGGTCGCCGGTCGCGGGCTCGGCCAGACCACCCAGGTGCACCCGGACCGGTTCGAGGCGCGCGATCCGGGCCAGCGCGGCCATCAGCTCCGGGGTGATCTCGGCGGTGCGGTACGTGCCGACGATCAGCACCGGTCCGGTCACCGGCTCCGGCTCGCCTACCAGGGCGGTCAGCAGGTCCAGGGTGTCGACGTCGGCGCGGTGCAGGTCGTCGACGACGAGCAGCACCGGCCCCCGGTCGGCCACCGTCGAGACCAGCGAGGCGGCGGCGCGGCGCAGCCGGAAGCGGGCCACCACCGGGTCCGCCTCCGGGCCCGCCCCGTCGGGCTCCGGCTGCGCGGCACCCGGGGCGGACGCGGTGAGCGCGGCGGTGATCTGGGCCCACGGCCAGGCGACCGGGGCGCCCTCGTACTCGGGGCTGCGGCCCCACGCGCTCGTCCAGCCGGCGGCGGCCAGGTCCCGGGCGAGGGCGTCGGCGAGCGCCGTCTTGCCCGCGCCCGGCTCACCCGAGACGAGGGCGAACGCGGGCGTGCCCTGCCGGGCGACATGGGCGGCGGCCTGCCGCAGGGCGGTCAGCTCCTCGTCCCGGCCCACGAACGGGCGCTCGTCGGGCGGCGCCACCGCGACGGTCCGCGCGGGGGTGCTCACCTCGGCGCCCGCCACGGGCGGGATCAGCTCCGGCGCCTGGGCGAGGATGTCCGCCTCCAGTCGACGCAGCCGGGGACCCGGGTCCACGCCGAGCTCCGCGACCAGGGTGGCGCGGGCCTGCCGCAGCGCGGCCAGTGCCTCACCCTGGCGACCCGACCGGTAGAGGGCAGTGGCCAGCAGCCGCCAGGCGTCCTCCCGCAGCGGGTGGTCGGTGGTGTGGGCCCGCAGTCCGGAGGCGGCCTCGGCGGCCCGGTCGAGCGCCAGCAGCGCCTCCGCCCGCCGCTCGACGGCCAGCATCCGCAGCTCGTCGAGCCGGTCGATCTCCGCGCGGGCCCAGGGCTCCCCCGCGAACTCCGCGTACGCCGGACCGCGCCACAGGCCGAGAGCGTCGTCCAGGCGGCCCAGCGCGGGCGCGGCGCCGCCCGCCGCGAGCAGTTCGCCGGCCTCGCCGACGGCCGCCTCGAACCGCCAGGCGTCCACCGCGTCCGGGGCCGCGCGCAGCGAGTAGCCGGGCGGGGCGGTCACCAGCAGGCGGGCCGGTTGCCGGGGCGCCCGGCCCGGTTCCAGGATGCGGCGCAGGTCGGCGACGAACGTCCGGATCGCCCCCACCGCGCCGTCCGAGGGCGTCTCCCACAGGTCCCCGACGAGCCGCTCGACCGGCACGACCCGGCCCCGGGCGACGAGCAGGCGGGCCAGCACGGCCCGGTGGCGGGGGCCCTTCAGCGCGACGGGACCGGCGTCGCGCACCGCGCGCACCGGTCCCAGCACGCCGAAGGCCACCGCGTCCGCCGCCGGCTGCCTGGTCATGGCACCAATCTAGGCAGGTCCCGGCGGCCAGGCGCCCGCGGCCGGGTCTGCGCCCCGCTCATCCGTTGCTGACCGGGCGCTGATCGCCCCCGGGCAGGCTCGGTGCCGGACGACGTGGTCCCCGGACCACCACACCGGCCGCGAGGGCGGCACCACAGGAAGGCCCACCATGAACCCGACGATCAGCGGATTCGACCACCGGCGCGTCACCGTCGCCGACGGCGTGACGCTCAGCGCGGCCGTCGCCGGCGCCGGCAGCCCGATCGTGCTGCTGCACGGCTTCCCGCAGACCCACCTGATGTGGCGGCACGTCGCCGCCGACCTCGCCGCCGACCACACCGTGATCTGCCCCGACCTGCGGGGCTACGGCGACAGCGACAAGCCGGCCGACCCGGACGGAACCGCGTACTCGAAGCGGACCATGGCCGCCGACGTCGTCGCGCTCGCCCGGGCGCTGGGCCACGAGCGGTTCGCGCTCGCCGGGCACGACCGCGGCGCCCTGGTCGCCGTCCGCGCCGGCCTTGACCATCCCCGGGCGGTCACCCACCTCGCCGCGCTGGACGTGCTGCCCACCCTCGACATGTGGGACGTCATGGGTGGCACCACCGCCGCCGTCGGCTTCCACCTCTACCTGATGGCCCAGCCTTCGGGCCTGCCCGAGCGGCTGATCGGGGCGAGCCCGGACGCCTTCTTCGGCCACTTCCTCGACGCCTGGACCCGCAACCCGGACGCCATCCCCGCCGAGGTCCGGGCGGCGTACCTGCGGGCGTCGCGGGAGGCGGTCGCCTCCATCGTCGCCGACTACCGGGCCTCCGCCGGGATCGACGTCGAGCACGACCGCGCCGACCGGGCCGCCGGCGCCACGCTGCGGATGCCGGTGAGCGTGCTGCAACAGGACTGGGGCGCCGCCCTCGGCTACGACGCGGCCGGGCTGTGGCGGGCCTGGGCGCCGGACCTGGAGCACCGGACCGTCACCTGCGGTCATTTCATGGCCGAGGAGGCGCCGACCGAGGTCGTCAGGACCCTGCGCGCCCTCCTGGCCAGGTAGCGCCGAGCGGGAGGCCACCGGCCGGTCCCCCGCCGGGGTCCCGGTCCGACCAGGTCGTCGGGCCCGTCAGGGCCGCCCGCCGCATCCGCCGGGGCGGTCAGTTCCCGCAATCTCACTATTCTGGCGTGCGTGACGACGCGCACCACGAACGCCCCGCGCGGCCCCGATCCGGTCGCGGCCCCCCGCCGACCGACGGCGGCACGGTGACCGGCGGGCTGGCGCAGCTGTGGCGCTACCCGGTGAAGTCGAGGTCCGTGGTCGAGGTCGGCTGAGCCGCCTCAGTCCTCGTCCTCGTCGTCGTCGCGCGACGTCGTGTCGACCCGGTCGAGCAGGGCGTCGAGGCGGGCCGCCGTGTCGGGCGGGAGCTGCCCCTCCTCGGCCGCCTCGGCGACGCGCTCCCGCAGCTGTTCGACCCGCTTGGCCCGGTCCTTCGGCTTGCCCCGACTCAGCTCGGCGAGCTTGTCCCGCAGCCCCTCGACCGTCTTGCGGTCGATCTCGCCGCGGGCCTGCGCCCAGGCGAGCACCGCGGCGAACTCGGCGGCGATCTGCCGCAGGCCGACCGGGTCGGGCCGCGTGGTCACCGGCGGCGGGGCCGAGGTGGTGGCCGGCGGCGGCTCGGCCGAGGTCGGGTCCCCGGCCGGCGTGCCGGTGGCGGGGGCCGCCACCGGTGGCGCGCCTGCACCGTCGCCGAGGACGAGCGCCCCGACGAGCCCGACGAGCAGCGCGACGCCGACGGCGAGCAGCGCGGTGAGGGACCTGTCCCGGGGCGCCCCAGGCCCACCGGTCGGGGCGGGACGGCCGGTGCGGCCGGCCACGGGGTGCCGCCCGCCCACCGGGGCGGGGTACGGCACCCCGGCGCGGCCGGTGCCGGCGGGCCCCGGGTCCGACGACGGCGGCGAGCGGTCGATCAGGGTCGGCGGGTGCGCCGGCGGGGCCGCCGCGCCGGCGGACAGGGTCGGCAGGATGGCCGTGGACGGGTCGGCCGGGGCCCCCGCGCCGAAGCGGGCGGAGAGCTGGGCCGCGCTCGGCCGGCGCGCCGGGTCGGTGGCGAGGCAGGCCAGGGTCAGCTCGGCGATGTCTGCCGGCAGCCCGGGGACCCGCGGGGGCGGCACCGGCGGGTGCGCGGCGTGCACCTCCAGCGCGTCCTCCCAGGTCTGCACGGGCAGTGGGGCCCGGCCGGTGAGGGTGCGGTAGAGCAGCGCCCCGAGCGCGTAGACGTCGCTGGCCGGGTTCGGCGGTCCGGGCCGCATCCGCTCCGGGGCGAAGTAGGCGGGGGTGCCCATCAGCAGCTCGCCGGTCTGCCCGGCGCGCGGGTGGTGTGGTCCGGCGAGCGCGGCGATGCCGAAGTCGAGCACCTTGGCGCCGGTCTCGGTGAGCATGACGTTGCCGGGCTTGACGTCGCGGTGCACCACGCCGATGCGGTGGGCGGCGGCGAGCGCGGCGGCGACCTGACCGGCCACCCGCACCGCCTCCGGCCACGGCAGCGGGCCGGCGGCGAGCCGGTCGGCGAGGTTGCGCCCCTCCACCAGCTCCATCACCAGGTACGGCACGACCACGCCGCCGTCCAGGCTCGCCTCGCCGTAGTCGTACACCTGGGTGACGTGCGGGTGGGTGAGCCGCGCGGCGGCGCGGGCCTCG
>NZ_JBFABB010000168.1:0-11949 GCF_040640035.1 Micromonospora sp. NPDC023633
CCGGTCGGCCTGGCTGCCGCCGGCGGGCCGGACCTGGCCGGGGCGCGGCGGCTGCTCGGCGGGCTGCTGCCCCGCGTGCCGGCGTCCACGGCGTTCTGGGGGCTGACCACGCCGGCGTTCGCGGTGTCGGTGCCGGTGGTCTTCCAGCTGGTCGACCCGGGCGCGCTGACGCGGTCCCTCGGGGGCGTCGACCCGTACCTGGCGCTGGGGGTGCTCGGCTCGCTGACCGCGGCGCTGATCTTCGCCGCCGGACGGGGGCGGCTGGCCGACGACAGCCTGGAGACGGCGCAGCCCCGGTCGCTGCGGGAGACGCTGCGGCACAGCGCGCACGAGGCGTCCTTCGTCACCGTCTGGGTCGCCGTGGCGTACCTGGGCTGGCAGGTGGTGACCACGACGACCGGCTTCGACGGCTCGCAGCTCGCCCTCACCGGGCTCGTCGGCGTGCTGGTCGGCGCGGGCATCGGCCTCATCCCCGGCTGCGCGGTGCAGATCGTCTTCACCGGCCTGTACGTCAGCGGCGGCCTGCCGCTGCCCACCCTGGTCGCCAACGCGATCAGCCAGGACGGCGACGCGCTGATCCCGCTCGCCGCGCTGCGCCGGCACTCGGCGGCGCTCGCCACCGTCGTCACCACCGTTCCGGCGGCGGCCGTCGGCGCCGCCCTGCTCGTCCTGCTCTGATCCCGTACGGAGGGAGAACCCCGATGCCCGTCGCGATCCCGATCGCCCGCGCCCGGCGCAAGCTCGTCGTCTTCGCCGTGCTGACCGGCGTCGCCGCGGTGGCCGGCCTGCCGGGCTGGACCGTCGCCGCGCTGGCGCTGACCTGCCTGGCGATCCCGCTCGCCGTGGCGGCGGCCGGGGGCGCCGGACTGGCGCGTGAGCTGCTGCGCCCGACGCGCGGCGCGGCGGCGCGGAGTGGTCTGGGTCACAACCCGGAACAAGGGGAACGCTTTGTTACTTGAGTTGGACACGCTCAACTCAACGCGATAGCAGGTGTTCGATGGCAACTCTCCCGGTACTTCCCCTGACCGACGCCGTGCTCCTGCCCGGCATGGTGATCCCGGTGACCCTCGACCCGACCACCCAGGCCGCCGTCGACGCGGCCCGCGCCACCGGCGACCACAAGCTGCTCGCCGTGCCCCGCCTCGACGGCGAGTACGGCCCCGTCGGCGCGGTCGCCACCATCGAGAAGGTCGGCCGGCTGCCCAGTGGCGAACCGGCCGCCGTGGTGCGCGGCCTGTCCCGCGCCCGGATCGGCTCGGGCGTGCCCGGGCCCGGCGCGGCGCTCTGGGTCGAGGCGACCGAACTCGACGAACCCGCTCCCGCCGGCCGCGCCCGCGAACTCGCCCGCGAGTACCGCGCCCTGATGACGTCCGTGCTCCAGCAGCGCGGGGCCTGGCAGGTCATCGACGCGATCGAGCGGATGACCGACCTCTCCGAGCTGGCCGACTCGGCCGGCTACGTGTCCTGGCTCAGCCTGGCCCAGAAGACCGAGCTGCTCGCCGCCGGAGACGTCACCGCCCGACTGGAACTGCTCGTCGGCTGGGTGAAGGACCACCTGGCCGAGCAGGAGATCGCCGAGCAGATCAGCACCGACGTCCGCGAGGGACTGGAGAAGTCCCAGCGGGAGTTCCTGCTCCGTCAGCAGCTCTCCGCCATCCGCAAGGAACTCGGCGAGGACGAGCCGGACGGCTCCGCCGACTACCGCGCCCGCGTCGAGGCCGCCGACCTGCCCGACAAGGTCCGCGAGGCGGCGCTGCGCGAGGTCGGCAAGCTGGAGCGGGCCAGCGACGCCTCCCCGGAGGCGGGCTGGATCCGGACCTGGCTGGACACGGTGCTGGAGATGCCGTGGGGCACCCGTACCGAGGACGACACGGACCTGACCGCGGCCCGCGCCGTGCTCGACGCCGACCACGCCGGCCTGGCCGACGTGAAGGACCGCATCCTGGAGTACCTCGCCGTGCGCAACCGGCGGGCCGAGCGCAACCTCGGCGTCGTCGGCGGCCGGGGCTCCGGCGCGGTGCTCGCCCTCGCCGGCCCGCCCGGCGTCGGCAAGACCAGCCTCGGCGAGTCGATCGCCCACGCGCTCGGCCGCAACTTCGTGCGGGTCTCCCTCGGCGGCGTGCGCGACGAGGCCGAGATCCGCGGCCACCGGCGCACCTACGTCGGCGCGCTGCCCGGCCGGATCGTGCGCGCCCTGCGCGAGGCCGGCTCGATGAACCCGGTCGTGCTCCTCGACGAGGTCGACAAGCTCGCCGCCGGCTACTCCGGCGACCCGGCCGCCGCCCTGCTCGAGGTGCTCGACCCGGCGCAGAACCACACCTTCCGCGACCATTACCTCGAGGTCGACCTCGACCTGTCCGACGTGCTCTTCCTGGCCACCGCCAACGTGGTGGAGGCCATCCCCGGTCCGCTGCTGGACCGGATGGAGCTGGTCACCCTCGACGGGTACACGGAGGAGGAGAAGGTCGCCATCGCCCGGGACCACCTGCTGCCCCGGCAGCGGGAGCGGGCCGGGCTCACCGCCGAGGAGGTCGCCGTCGCCGACGACGCCCTCGCCCGGATCGCGGGCGAGTACACCCGGGAGGCCGGCGTGCGGCAGCTCGAACGGTCCCTGGCGAAGATCCTCCGCAAGGTCGCGGTGGCCCTGGCGACCGACCCGGCACCGGTCCGCGTCGACACCGGCAACCTCGCCACCTACCTCGGGCGGCCGAAGTTCACCCCGGAGTCGGCGGAGCGCACGGCCGTGCCCGGCGTGGCCACCGGCCTGGCGGTCACCGGAGCCGGGGGAGACGTGCTCTTCATCGAGGCCACCAGCATGGAGGGCGAGCCGGGGCTGACGCTGACCGGCCAGCTCGGCGACGTGATGAAGGAGTCGGCGCACATCGCGCTGTCGTACCTGCGCTCCAACGGGCGCCGGCTCGGACTCGACCCGAACGCCCTCGCCGGGCGGCGGATCCACCTGCACGTGCCGGCGGGCGCGGTGCCCAAGGACGGCCCCAGCGCGGGTATCACCATGGTGACCGCCCTGGCGTCGCTGGCCAGCGGCCGGCCGGTGCGGCCCGAGTTCGGGATGACCGGCGAGGTGACCCTCTCCGGCCGGGTACTGCCCATCGGCGGGGTCAAGCAGAAGCTGCTGGCCGCCCACCGGGCGGGCCTGACCGAGGTGATCATCCCGGCCCGCAACGAGCCGGACCTGGACGACCTGCCCGCCGAGGTCCGGGAGGCGCTGACCGTGCACACCCTGGCCGACGTCGCCGACGTGCTCGCCCTGGCGCTGCGCCCGGCCGACGCCGACACCCGCCCCGATCCGGCGCTGGCCGCCGCCTGAGGCATGCGGAAGGGCCCCTGTCGACGCCTCGCGCGCGGCACGGGGCCCTTCCCGCGCACAGGCGTGCGGAAGGGCCCCGTGCCCGCGCTGTCCTAGCGGCGGTCGCGCCGGTCGAAGTCGCGGTCGCGGCGCTCGCGCCGGTCGGCCCCGTCGAAGCGGTGCTCGCCACCGCCGTCGCCGTCACGGTCCCGGCGTACGGTCGCCTTGCGGCCCTTGATGGTGCTGCCCCGCAGCCCGGCGATCACCTCGTCGGCGACGCTCTGGGGCACCTCCACCAGCGAGAACCGGTCGGCGATCTCGATCGAGCCGATGTCCCGGCCGCTGACCCCGGTCTCGCCGGTGATCGCGCCCACCAGGTCCTGCGGCCGGACCCCGGCGCGCCGGCCCAGCCCGATGAAGACCTGGGTGGTGCCGCCGGTGCGGGGCCGGGCGCCGCCACGCCGCTCGCCCCGGCCGCCGGTCTCGGGCCGCCCCTCGCGCGGGCCCCGGACGGGGACCTGGGGGATCTCCTCCTCGTCGTCCGAGCCGGGCGACGTCGCCTCGTGCGCCAGCTTGACCGCCGCGAGCGCCACCTCCACCAGGTCGAACTCGTCGGTCAACGACTCGACGATCGCCCGGTACGGGTCGAGGTCGTCCTCCAGCAGACTCTCCCGCAGGGCGCCCTGGGTCAGCTCCAACCGCCGGGTGCGCATGTCCGCCACCGTCGGGATCTTGTCGATGGCGATCCGCTGGCCGGTGACCCGCTCGATGGTCTTGAGCATCCGGTGCTCGCGCGGCTCGGCGAGGGTGATCGCCACGCCCTCCCGCCCGGCCCGGCCGACCCGGCCGATGCGGTGCACGTACGACTCGGGGGCCGACGGGACGTCGTAGTTGACCACGTGGGTGAGCTGCTCGACGTCCAGGCCGCGGGCGGCGACGTCGGTGGCCACCAGCAGGTCCGCGGTGCCCGTGCGCAGCCGGCCCATCACCCGGTCGCGCTGCTCCTGGCTCATCCCGCCGTGCAGCGCCTCGGCCCGGTAGCCCCGGCCGTTCATGGTCTCGGTGAGCCGGTCGACCTCCTCGCGGCTGCGGCAGAAGACGATCGCGGCGGTGGGGGACTCGACGTCCAGCACCCGCCCCAGCGCCGCCGGCTTGTGCGCCCGGGCGACGATGTACGCGCTCTGCCGCACCCGGGGCGCCTCGCCGGCCACCGGCTGTTCGCGGGCGATGAGGATGCGTACCGGGTCGGTCAGGTGCTTGCGGGCCAGCCCGTCGATGCGCGCCGGCATCGTCGCCGAGAAGAGCACCGTCTGCCGCTGCTCCGGCGCGTGCTCCAGGATCGCCTCGATGTCCTCGGCGAAGCCCATGTCGAGCATCTCGTCGGCCTCGTCGAGCACCACCGTGGCCAGCGAGCCCAGGTCGAGCGTGCCCCGGGCGATGTGGTCGAGCGCGCGGCCCGGGGTGGCGACCACGACGTCGACCCCGAGGTCCAGGGCGCGCAGCTGCCGGCCGATCGGCTGCCCGCCGTAGATCGGCAGCACCCGCGCGCCCAGGTCCTTGCCGTAGCGGTGGAACGCCTCGGAGACCTGCACCGCCAGCTCGCGGGTGGGCACCAGCACGAGCGCCACCGGGGCGCCGCCGGGCCGGTCGTCGGGCATCCGCTGCAACAGCGGCAGCGCGAAGGCGGCCGTCTTGCCCGTACCCGTCGCGGCCTGACCCAGCAGGTCCCGACCGGCCAGCAGGGGTGGGATGGCCTCCCGCTGGATCGGAGTGGGCTCCTCGTAGCCAAGGGCGGACAGCGCGCCCAGCAACTCGGCGCGCAGCCCGAGATCCGCGAAGGCGCTCGTGTCGTCGAGGGCGTCGGGGCCGGGCTCGGTGGTCGGGTCGTGCCGTACGGGTGCGGAACTCATGCCGCCAAGCTTTTCATCACCGCCGCGCCGCCGTTTCGCCGACCGGCACAACGGCCACCCGCGCGGGGCCGGCGGGCACCCATCGCCCTGCTCTGGCGGGCTAGCCTGGCGGCGTGCGTACGGTCGAACTGGTCTGCTCGCCCGACCTGGAGGCCGCACTGCGCGGCGCCTGGGAGCGGCTCGCCGCGGTGGGGCTGCCCAGCCTGGCCCGCAACGCCCACCCGACCAACCGGCCGCACCTGACCCTCGCCGCGGTCGACGGGTTCCCGCCCGGCGTCCAGCAGCGGCTGGCCGCCCTGCTCGACGCGGCGTTGCCGCTGCCGGTGCGGCTGGACCGGATCGCGGTGCTCGACGGCAGCGCCCCGCTGGTGTGGCTGGTGCACCCGTCGCCGGAGCTGACCGCCCTGCACGCGTCGGTCTGGGACGTCCTCGCCGGGTCGCCCGGACAGCGCCCCTGGCACGCGCCGGGCCGCTGGCGGCCGCACCTGAGCCTGGCGCTGCGCTTCCGCGACGCCGACCGCCGGCTGGCCCGCGCGGTGGCGGGCGTCGACCGCCCCGACGGTGCCTTCGTCGCCGGGCGCAGCTACGACGGGCAGACCCGCACGGTCAGCCCGCTCGGCGGCGTCGACCACCGCCCGGTGGGGGTGCCGGGCCGGCCGCCGCAGGGCGCCTGAGACGCGATCGGGCCCCCACCGTCTCCGGCGGGGGCCCGATCGCGGGGGTTCAGCGGTGGAAGCGCAGGTAGTCGAAGTGCGCGGTGACCGCCGGGTCGGCGCCGCCGTGCGCGACCAGCCCGATCCGGGGGGTGGTGTCGGCCGGGAAGGTCCACACCCCGCCCCACGTCCAGTTCCGCCCGTCCCGGCTGGAGCCGGCCCGGAACTCGTGCTCGCCGGTCTCCGGGTCGACCCGGTGCGCCAGCCGCAGCCAGGTGGTGGTCGCCGGGGTGCCGACGATGTTGCCCCCGTAGACCGGCTGGCCGGCGAAGGGCAGCTCGTAGCCGTACTCCACCTGCCGGGTGTTCCAGATGGCGACCTGCGCCAGCCGGGCGAACCGGTCGTCGTCGACGTAGGCGACCAGCCCGGCCTGCTGGTAGTTGCGGACGGTCTCCTCGCCGAGGTCCAGGGTCACCTTCGTCTCCACGACGTAGTCGCCGCCGGGCGCGTCGCGCAGCAGCACGCCGGCGGTGTTGCCGGTGCCGGTCAGGTCGGCGCCCTGCACCGGCCAGCGCAGCGCCCCGCCGGACACGGTGGCCGCCGGGTCCTGCCGGACCCACCGCCACGCCGGGTCCAGCCCGCCGGTGAACTCGTCGGAGAACGCGGGCAACAGGCGGCCCGCCCGCGGCTCGGGGGCGGCCTGCCGCACCGGTCGGTGCAGCCGGGCGACGCTGACGTTGTCGAATTCGGCGGCCCCGCCGGTCGCGGTGAGCGTGAGCCGCCCGGCCACCGGCCGCGCCAGCCGCAGCGACACCACCGCCAGCTGGTCGCCGAGCCGGGCCGGGCTCAGCTCGGCCACCAGGTGCCGGCCGCGTACCTCGACGGCGAGGTGGTGCCCGGCCGCGGCGTCGAAGCCGGCGGGCAGCGGCGCGCTCGCGGTGCGGGCGCCGTCGTGGGCCACCAGCCGGCCGGCGGCGGCGTCCACCCGCACCGAGACCCGGTCGCCGAGCGTGACCCCGGCCGCCCCGGTGGCGGGAAGCCGCAGGTCGGCCTCCGCCCGCACGTTCCCGCCCACGGTCGTACGGCTGGTCAGCGCGCCGCTGCCGGTGAGCCGGCCGTCGGCGACCCGCCAGTCCCCGGCGCCGCGTCGCCAGCCGGCCAGCCCGGCGTCGAAGCGCTCGTCGATCCGCCCGGTGGTGACCGGTGCGGGCCGGGCGCCCTCGGAGGGGCCGGCACCGGCGTTCACCGTCGGCCAGCCGTCGATCCAGTCGAGGCGGTCCAGCAGCATCGGCCGCTCGTTGATGCCGAACGGCTCGTCCAGGTACGGGTCGTCCCGGTCGATCGCGTGGTAGACGATCCAGTCCTGGCCGGAGAGGTCGGTGAGGAAGCCGTTGTGGCCGGTGCCGATCCACCGGTTGCCGTTCTGGGTGAGCACCGGCGTGCCGCCCGCCCGGGAGGCGGTCAGCGCGATGCCGTCGCGGTCGACGAACGGCCCGCGCGGGTCGCGGGAGCGGCCGACGTGGACGGAGTAGCCGGTGGCCGGGCCGGCGCAGCAGTTGGCCGTGGAGGCGAACAGGTAGTACCAGCCGTCGTGGCGCACCACGTGGCTACCCTCGAACTTGTTGTCGATGGCGACCGGGGTGGGCGTGCCGACCGCGCGCAGCCCGTCGGGGGAGAGCTCGGTCACCGAGATCCCGCCGTAGTAGCTGCCGTGGTAGAGGTAGTGGCGGCCGTCGACGTCGGTGAACTGGCTCGGGTCGATGGTCCACAGCCAGCCGCCGCCACCGCCGGGGCGGGGCGCGACCACGGGCTCGTCCGCGAAGGTCCACGGGCCGGTCGGGGTGGGCGCGGTGGCCGCCCCGACGGCGAAGTCACCCCCGTCGGGGGAGACGGTCGTGTCGGTGACGGTCACGTACATGACCCAGCGGTCGCCGATCCGGCGCACGTCGGGGGCCCAGAAGCCGGCGCCGGGGGCCGCGTACGCCGGGCGTTGGTCGGCGCCGAAGGCGTCCCCGACGTACGTCCAGTCGACCAGGTCGGCCGAGCGGGCGGTGGGAACCCGGTGGAACGTCCCCTCGCCCTCGCGCAGCGGGTCGGTGGTGCCGTAGGCGTACCAGAAACCGTCCTCACCACGGACGATCACCGGGTCGGCGAAGGTGTCGGCGAACCCGGCCGAGACGGGGTTGCGGTAGCTGAGGTCGGGTGTGGCGGCGGCCGGCGCGGACGCCGTCCCGGCCAGGACCAGACCGATGGCGGCGGCGAGCGCCCCGGCGCGGCGGAGATGTCCCATCAAACCTGCCTCGGGTGCGAGATGTCGACCAGGATCGGTGCGTGTCCGTTTGTACAACGTTGGATACAACGTTGTAAAGAGCGTCGGTGGGCACCGCGCCGCGCACGTGCCAGCATGGGTCGGTGACCACCGCCGCCAGCGAGGGCCCGGCCCTGGCCCGGCTCGCCGCCCTGCTCGCCGACGACACCCGGGCCCGCATCTGCCTGGCCCTGCTGGACGGCCGGGCGTGGACGGCGGGGGAACTGGCCCGGCTCGCCGGGGTGGCGCCGTCCACCGCCAGCGACCACCTCACCCGGCTGGTCCGGGGCGGGCTGCTGGTCGAGCAACGGCAGGGGCGGCACCGTTACCTCCGGCTCGCCGGCCCCTCGGTGGCCCAGCTGATCGAGGACCTGGCCGGCCACGCCCCGGCCCGCCCCGCGCCCGCCGGCTCGTTGCGCGCCGCCCGTGCCGGCGCCGCCCTGGCGTACGCCCGCACCTGCTACGACCACCTGGCCGGGCGCCTCGGGGTGCTGGTGCGCGACGCGCTGCTCGCCCGCCGCCTGCTCGACGACGCCGGCGGGCTGGCTCTGACCCCGGCGGGGCGGGACTGGCTGGACGGGCTGGGGGTGCCGGTCGTACCGCTGCGGGCCCTCCGCCGCCCGCTGCTGCGTGACTGCCTGGACTGGACCGAGCGCCGGCCGCACCTGGCCGGGGCGTTGGGCGCGGCGCTCTGCGCCCACTTCCTGGAGGTGGGCTGGTTGACCAGGGGCGGCGGCCGGGCGGTCCGGTTGACCCCGGCCGGCGGGCCCGCGCTGGCCGCCGCGCTCGGCCTCGACCCGGCCGACCTCGCCCCGGACGCGGCCCCGGACGCCGGGGGCGGCCGCGCCTGACCGCGCACCGGACGCCCTGGATGCCGTCCGGTCCGGCGCCCCGGCCGCGCGTGCAACCGCCCTCGTACGCCGGGCTGCGGCGGTTGAGCGGGGCGTCCCGAGCGTGACCCTTCGTGTCCGGCGGCGACCGTAGGCCCTCCCGAAGGAGTGGATAGGAGGATTGTTCGGACTCATCCCGTCCGGGCTGATTACGGTGTGTCCAGGGGCGATGCACACAGTGATGCCATGACGGGAGAGAGGACCCGACCATGCGAGTGCCCAGCCGAAGCCCGGGACAGCGGCCCGGTTCCCCCGTCACACCGGCCGCCCCGACCCGGCGGCGCGCGTTCGTCGCGCCGACGCGACCCGCCGCCACGCCGGACCTGGACGCCTACCGGGCGGCCGTGGCCGAGCTGCTGGTCGAGGTCGGCGCCCTGGCCGACGCGTCGTGCACCGCCGCCCGGCAGGTGCTGATCGACGACCGACTGCGCGAACCCGCCATCGCCGCCGTGCTCGACGCCACCGGGCAGGGGCTCGTCGGCGCGCGCGAGACGCTGCTGCTGGAGATGGCCCGCTACCAGCCCAACGCCCGCAGCTCCGCCGCCGACCTCACCGCGCTGGTCCGGATCTATCTGCTCTCCCGCGTCGACGTGATGTGGTGGCGCGACGCCCCCACCTTCCTCACCGACGCCCAGGTCGACGCCAGCCCCGACCTGGTCGACCTGGAGTGGCTGCGCCGGCGGGACCTGCTGCGCTTCCGCTACACCGAGCAGCCGCGGACGCTGTTGCGACGCGGGCTGCGGGCTGTGCGGCGCCGGCTGCGGCCCGACGCCACGCCGCGCACCGCCGGCCTGCGGTTCCGGCGGGCCCGCCGCGAGATGGTGGCGTTGCTCAACGACCTCGCCCGGCAGTTCGCCGCCAGCACCCCGCCCGGCACGCCGCCGCTGTGGGTGACCAGCCTGGTCCGCAGCGCCGAGCACCAGCACCGGCTGCGCCGACTCGGGTACGCCGCCATGGTGCCCAGCGGCCACTGCCTCGGCTGGGCGGTCGACGTCGAGATGGAGTGGTTCGGCCGCTTCGGCGTCCGGGACACCCTGGCCGAGCTGCTGCTGGCCCGGCAGCGGGCCGGCGAGGTCAACGTGGTCGACGAGGGGCAGGCCTGGCACCTGTGCCTCGCGCCACCGGCACGGCGGCGGCTGCGGCGGGCGTACGAAGCCGAGATGGGGGTCTGAGCCGATGTGCGGCATCGCGTTGAGCCTCGGCCCCGAGGCCGATCCGACGATCTTCCGGCGGATGCTCGCCACCCTCGCCCCACGCGGCGAGGTCACCGAGACCCGCTACGAGAACGGCCTGCTCACCGGCACCCGTCGGCTGCCGATCGTGGACCGGGAACGCGCCGTGCAGCCGTGGGCCTCCGCCGACGAGCGGTGGCTGCTCTGCTACAACGGCGAGGTCTTCAACCACCACGAGCTGCGCGCGGAACTGGTCCGGCTGGGACACCGCTTCGGCAGCGCCAGCGACACCGAGGTGGTGCTCGCCGCGTTCCTGCGGTGGGGCGAGGGCATGGTGACCCGGCTGCGCGGCGAGTACGCCTTCGCCGTCGTGGAACGGGCCACCGGCCGGGCCTACCTGGTCCGGGACCCGCTCGGCGTCAAGCCGTTGTACTGGGCCCGGACGCCCGGCTGCCTGCACGTCGCCAGCGAGGTCAAGGCGCTGGTCGGGCACCGCGTCCCGATCGTCGAGGTGCCGCCCGGGCACCACGGCTGGGCGGAGCCCGACGGGTCGGTCCGGCTGCGCGCGTACGTCGACCTGCTCACCCTCGGAGACGGGCTGCCGGTGGTGGACGACCCGGACGAGGCCGCCCTGCTCGTCCGTGCCGCCCTCACCGACAGCATCCGGATGCGGGTGGACACCGACCTCACCGTGGGGGTGGTGCTCTCCGGCGGGCTGGACAGCTCGCTGGCCCTGCTGCACGTGCGCGAGATGCACCCGGACTGCGTCGCGGTCACGGTCGGCGTGCCGGACAGCCCCGACGTCGCGTACGCGCGGCGGCTCGCGAAGGACCTGGGGGTGCCGCACGAGGTCGTCGAGCTGCGTCCCCGCGACATCCGGCTGGCCGACATCCGCGAGGCCATCCGGATGTCCGAGCTGACCGAGTACGGGGACATCATCAACGCGGTGGTCACCGTGCCGCTGTTCCGTCGGCTGCGCGAACTGGGCGTGAAGGTGGTGCTCACCGGGGACGGCTCGGACGAGCTGTTCGGCGGCTACCCGATGTACCACGAGGTCGGCCCCGAGGCGTCCCGCCGCCTCTTCCTGCACAAGATCCGCAACCTCTGCCGTACGGAGTTGCAGCGCGTCGACCGGGCCAGCATGGGGCACGGGGTGGAGGCCCGCGTGCCGTTTCTCGACCTGAGCCTCGTCGAGCTGGCGATGCGGCTGCCCATCGGGCTGAAGATGCGCGAGGGGCAGGAGAAGTGGATCGTCCGGCGGGCCTTCGCCGACCTGCTGCCCGACTACGTCCGGCGCCGGCCGAAGAACCCGATGTCGTACTCCTCGGGGCTGCACGAGCGGGCCCGGCTCTACAAGCCGCTCTTCGCCCGGCTGCACCGCTCGTTCGGCTACCACCTGCTCGAACCGGTGCGCCGCGACTTCGACAACGTGCTGACCCGGTGCGGCAACGACCTGGACCGGGCCATCGCCGACGGCCGGGCCCGGCCCGACTACACGGTGCTGGAGCACGCCCGCGACCTGGTGGGCGCGGCGAAGTGGAACGCCGCCCCGATGGTGCGCCGGCTGGTCGGGCCGCGCCGCACCCGGGGCGACGAGGCGCCGCTGCCGGGGTGACCAGCCGCCACCCGCGGGACCGCGGGCGCGGCCGTGGGCGCTCCGCGCGCCGTGGCGGCCCGTCCGGGGCCGGGACCGCCCGCCGCACATCCCT
>NZ_JBFABB010000169.1:0-11947 GCF_040640035.1 Micromonospora sp. NPDC023633
AGGGCGACCGGTCCGACGGTGCCCGCGACCAGCGCGCCGAGCCCCTCCGGGCGGGCGGCCGGCACCCCGCGCCGGCAGGCCACCGCCACCCCGAGCCGACCGGCGGCCGTCGCCGCGACCACCGCCGCGAGCGCCGCCGGCCACGACCGTTCCGCCAGCTGCGCGAGGGCGGCCGTCTGCACCAGGAGTACGACGACCAGCGCGACCACCCCGAACGGGCCCACGTCCGGCTTCTTCATGATCTCCAGCGCGGCCGCCCCCCGCCGGTACGACCCCAGCGCGTCCACGGTGTCGGCCAGCCCGTCCAGGTGCAGCCCTCGGGTGAGCAGCGCCCCGGTGCCGACGGTCACCGCCGCCGCGACCAGCGGGGGCGCGAGCGCACCCGGGAGCAGCAGGATCCCGGCGAGGACGACGCCGAGCAGCGCGCCGACCGCCGGGGCGAGCGCCATCGCCGTCCCCGCCACCGACCGGTCGATGCGACCGGCGCGGACCGGCAGGGTGGTGAAGGTGGTCAGCGCCAGCCGGGCCCCGTCGGCGAGCCGCGACTCAGCCGGCACGCCGGCCGGACGGGTCCACCGGTTCCGTCTCCGGCCCGGTGCTGGTGGGCCCGGGGCCCGCCGGTTCCGGCTCGCGGAAGTCGGGTTCGGTGCTGGTCGGTCCGGGTCCGGCGGGTTCCGGCTCGCGGAAGTCGGGCTCGTCGGTCTCCGGCGCGGTCTCCGGCTCGCCGTCCTCGCCGCCGCCGAGCGACGGGTGGGCCGGCAGCGCGGCGGCCAGCGCCAGCACCGAGCGCAGCAGCGGCAGCGCGGCCAGCGCGTTCGCGCCCTCGCCCAGGTCGAGCCGCAGGTCGAGCAGCGGCGTCAGGCCGAGCACGTCGGCGCCGAGCTGCACGGCCGGGTGCCCGCCGTGGTCGGCCAGCAGGCACCAGTGCCGGGCCTGCCCGGCCAGGTCGCGGGTGACCATGGCGGCGGCCACCCCGACCGGCCCGTCGAGCATGACCGGCACCCGGCGGGCGGTGGCGCCGAGCAGGACGCCGGTCGCCACGGCGACGTCCCCGCCGCCCAGCTCGGCCAGCACGTCCTTGGCGCTGCGCGGCGAGTGCCGGGTCCGGTGCAGGGCGTCCCGCACCGCCGCGCACCGCCTCATCCAGGCCGCGTCGTCGATCTCGCCCGAGTCGGTGACCACCCGCCTGAGCACCGCCGGCGCCTCGGCGCCCGCCGTCGCCACCAGCACCGCCGCCGCGGCGGCCTCGGTGCCGGCGCCGCACGCCCCGAGCACCAGCAGGCGTACGCCCGCGTCGGCGGCCTCCTCGGCGAGCCGCCAGCCGTACCGCAGGGCGGCCTCGACCTGCTCCCCGGTCAGCGTCGGCTCGGCCTCCATGGGTGCGGACGCCGGGGCCTGCACCACCTGGAGCTCGGCACCGCTCTCGGCGGCCAGCCGGGCGAGCGCCCCCTGGCCGGCGCGGGCCTGCCGGGCCCGGCGCGCCGACTCGCCCGCCACGGCGCCGGCGGCGGCGCCACCGAGGTGGTCGCCGTGCAGCAGCAGCACCCGCACCGAGCCCCACGGGGCCGGCGTGACGGTGCCCTGGGTGGCGGCGGCGAACCCGACCGTCCGCTCCAGCACGCCCAGCCCCGCGCCGGGCACGTCCAGGGTGGCGAGCCGCTCGATCGCCTGCGGGCCGGTGTACTCGTCGGGCATGGGCAGTTCCATGCCGGGCTGGATGACCAGGCCGGTGGCGACCATCGGCAACGCCATGGTCGGGGCGGCCCAGGCGGTGCCGTTCGGCTCGGCGCCGGCCGTCGCGGGCGCGGCCGGCGGCGGGGTGTCGGGGGTGAGCACGTCCGGGGAGGGTTCCGGCGCGGGCACCGGCCCGCCCGCGCCGACGGTCGCGGCGGCGGGTGCCTGCGTCGGACCAGCCGGCACGGGGCCGGCCTGGGCGGGCACGGTGGCCGGCTGCGGGGCGCCCGGCTTCAGCCAGGCCGCCTGGCCGGCGACCACGAGGACCACGGCGTCGCAGGCGTCGGCGACCGCCCGGTTGGCCGCCCCGAGCGCGTCGGTGAAGGCCCGCCCGAGCGGGGTGGTGGGCACCAGGGAGAGCCCGACCTCGGGGCTGACCAGCACCAGCCGGGCCGCGCAGGAACGGACCGCCGCCGCCAGTTCGGCGATGGTGGCGGTGTCGTCCGCCGGCTGGTGGGCCGGGTCGAGCAGCACGGTCGCCCAGCCGCCGAGGTCGTCGACGAGCAGCGTCTCGTTCGGCCCGGCGGAGGCGATCACGTCCGCGAGGCGGCGTGGGTCGTCCGCGGTCTCCTCGGTGGTCCAGGTCTCCGGTCGACGGGCGCGGTGCGCCGCCAGCCGGGCCGCCCACTCCGCGTCCTCGGCGGGCGCGTCGGCGGCGGTGGCCACGTAGCGGACCGTCGGCGCGTCGGCGACCAGTGACTCGGCGAACTCGGACTTGCCGGACCGGATACCGCCGAGCACCAGGACCGTGTTCCACCCGTCAACGGACATGCCCGTACTTTAGAGCCAGCGCCCGGGTGCGGCCCCCCGGAGGTGCGGGTGCGACCGTCCCCTCATCGGGCGAGCGGGTCCGACCGGCCGGCCAGCAGCCGCACGCCGGCCCACACCGACCAGCCGACGAAGGTCGGGACCAGCACGAGCAGCGCCAGCGCGCTGACCAGGAGGCTGAGCCACCCCAGCCCGGGGGGCTGCCATGCCGAGGTGCAGGCCGACGGGCACCCCCAGCAGGCCGGTGCCGGCGCCGGTGGAAGCAGCTCGCCGCGACGGCCGGCAGCATGCCGCAGGGGGAGACCAGGAACAGGAACTCGGCGGCGTCCTCGCCGAGCACCGGCGTCAGCGCGAGCGTGGCCACCATGACGATCGGGACGGCGAGCAGCCCGGCCCCCGCGCACGCCGAGACCGGCCAGCTCAGCGGCGGGTGCGCCGGCCGGGCGGCCAGCCGCTGCTGCCAGGCCAGGACGGGCAGCTTGACCAGGGTGTCGACGGCGTACCGGTAGCGCAGCGGCGGCGGGGCGTGGAGCAGCACGGCGAGCGCCTCCTCGCGCCAGCGGGCCCGGCCCGTGGCGGTGGCGGGACGGCGCTCAGCCGCAGTGCTCGAACCCGCTGCCGTAGCTGGCCCCGCCGGTGGACCCGCCCCACCTCACGCAGACCCCGGCGGCCCTGGCCCGCACCGGCCCGGCGTAGTACGAGAACGACCCGCTGTCGGTGCTGCGCGCCCGGCCCCGCACCTCCAGCCACGCGGAAGCGGCCGTCGCCGTGCCCACCGCGGTCTCCTTCATCGTGACCACGCAGTTGTTGCCGGTGCCAGCGTGGTAGAGCAGGTAGACCCGCCCCTTCCGGGTGCCCGAGGCGGTCAGCGCAGCCGAGTCGATCACTTTGTACCCGCTGCCGCACGCCTCGACCGGCGTGTACGGGTTCGGCTCCGCCGGTCGGCTGGCCGTCGGTTCGGCGCCGGGCCGTCCCGGAGCGGACGCGGTCGGCTCGCCGCCGCCCGCCGTCGGGACCGGGGAGCGCTCGGGTGGCGACGCCGACGGTCTGCCGGACGCCGACGGAGCCGTCGAGCGGGTGGCACTCGGCGAAGGCTCGACGCGGAACCGGCCCGTGCCGTCGTCGACCGCCACGCCGGGCGGGCCCGCCGCCGCGGACTCGCCGGTCAGCGCCGCCGGCACGTTCCCGCCGGTCGGGCCGTCGTCGGGGGCCAGGACGATCGCGGCCACCCCGACCAGCACCACGAACACGGTGGCCGCCGAGCCGAGCAGCGCGGCCCGGCGCCGCCGGGACGGCGGGGGCGCGACCGGGTCCTCCCGGGTGGGCGGGACCGCTCCCCCGGTGCCGCTCCCGGTGCCCGGCCCCGGCTGGCCGGGTGGTCCGCCCGCGGGCAGTGGTCCGGCGGGGCCGGGCGGCACGGCGGCGGGCGGGGACGCAACCGGCGATCCGGTGGCCGGGAACGGTGGGCGCCGGACTGGCGCGGGCCGCGTACCGCCGGGGGCGCCGGAGACCGGGTGCGGCCGTGCGGGAACGACGGGCGGCAGCGGTGCCCACGGATCCGGCGGTGCGACCGGCCCGGCGGAGGGCGGCGAGGTCACGGGGCCGACCGCCGGGGTGGTGCCGCCCGGGTCCGTCCCCGCGGCGGCCTGCGCCGCCGAGGTCGGGTCGGCGACGGCCCACGGCGGGCGGGCGGACATCGGGACCACGGCCAGGGTCGCGTCGCGTGCCCCGGCCGCCGCGTCGGCCATCGCCGCCGCGTCGGGGAACCGGTCGCCGGGGCGCTTCGCCATCGCCCGCTGCACCAGCGCGGCCACCGCCGGCGGCACGCCGGGCGGCAGCGGCGGCGGCTCCTCCTGGAGGTGCCGCAGGGCCACCTGGAGCGGGTTGTCCCCGTCGAACGGGGGCTGGCCGGTCAGGCAGAAGTACGCCACCGCGCCGAGCGCGTAGACGTCCGTCGCCGGGGACACCGGCTGGTTCGCGGCCTGCTCCGGCGACATGTACGAGGCGGTGCCGAGCATCACGTTGGCGGCGGTGATGCCCGCCGTGGTGCCGGATCGGGCGATGCCGAAGTCGACCAGCACCACCCGGCCGTCGGCCTTCACCAGCAGGTTGCCCGGCTTCACGTCCCGGTGCACGATGCCGGCGAGGTGGGCCGTGTGCAGCGCCTCGGCCGCCTGCGTCACCACCGACATGGCCGACGCCGGGTCGAGCCGCCCCGCGCGCCGCAGCCAGGAACTCAGCGGCTGGCCGTCGACGTACTCCATCACCAGGTAGTCGACCTGGCTGCCGTCGGCGAGGGCGGACCGGCCGACGTCGTGCACGGCGACCACGCCCGGGTGGCGCAGCGCCGCCAGCATCCGCGCCTCCGCCCGGAACCGGGTCGTGAACTCGGGATCCGCGCTCAGCGCCGGCAGCAGCACCTTCACCGCCACCGCGCGTTCCAGCATGACGTCGGTGCACCGCCAGACCGCGCCCATGCCGCCGGTCGCCACCCGGTCGTCCAGCCGGTACCGGTCGCTGAGCACCACTCCACGAGTAAGCACCGCGACACCGTACCGGCCCGGTGGGAAGGGGCGGGCCGCCCGGCGGGACAGCGGGGCGCCCCTAGCGGGGTGTCTGGTACTGGAAGTCGTTGGGGTTGACCGCCGCCGGCTTCGGGTCCTCCTGCCAGGCGCCCTCGCCGGGCCGGGCGACGAGGGCGTCCAGCAGGTCCTCCCGTTCCATGTGCGCGGCCCCCACGATGCCGCCGCGTACCGCCATCGCCCGCAGCGCCTCGGTGTCCTTGTCGTGCAGCGGTTCGTCCATCGTCGCCCCCTCCAGGCCCGTCGGCGGTCCGCGACCGCCCCGTCGCGCGTCAGGAGGCCCATACCCGGACAGGGACCGACGAACCCCGCACCGCCCGGGCGGCGCGCGGTTCGTCGGTCGGACGGTCGTGGCCGCCGGACGGATGTCGGGCCGCCCCGCGCCCGGCCGACTACGCTGGCGGGGGTTCGTCCCACGGGACATCAGCGGCGAGGGGAGACGCGGCATGGCGTGGAGCTGGCGGTACGAGGGCGCGAACGGTGAGTCGGTCGAGGGGCCGGCGGAGTCGTTCAGCAGCCAGGCGGACGCCGAGTCCTGGATCGGTCAGGCCTGGCGGGAGCTCGCGGCGTCCGGCGTCACCTCGGTCGCGCTCGTCGAGGACGACCGGGTGGACTACCGCATGAGCCTGCTGCCTCCGGCGGAGTGATGGCCGGCGACCGCCCGGGGGGCGAGCCGCTGGTGCTCGGCGTACCCCGGGCGGCGTTCCGGCCCAGCCCGGTCTTCCTCGCCCTGGTCGCGCTCTTCGTGACCAGCGGGGTGCTCACCTGGAACGGGCTCGGCAACGTCCGGCTCGACGTGTTCCTCTTCGTCGTGTCCGGCTGGCTGGTCTCGCTCTGCCTGCACGAGTACGCCCACGCCGTCGTCGCGTTCCGGGCCGGCGACCGCAGCGTCGCCCACCGGGGCTATCTGACGCTCAACCCGCTGAAGTACAGCCACCCGCTGCTGTCGATCGCGCTGCCGGTGGTGGTCGTGCTGCTCGGCGGCATCGGCCTGCCCGGCGGGGCGGTCTGGCTGGACCGGCACGCCATCCCGGGGCGACTGCGGCACACCCTGGTCAGCCTCGCCGGCCCGGCCACCAACGTGCTGTTCACGCTCGTCCTGGTGCTCGCCGTACGCCTCGGGGCGGCCGGCGGCGGGCCCGTCGAGTTCTGGGCGGCCGTGGCCCTGCTGGCGTTCCTCCAGCTCACCGCGAGCGTGCTCAACCTGCTCCCGGTGCCCGGCCTGGACGGCGGCAACATGCTCCAGCCGTGGTTGAACCCGCAGTGGCGCAGGATGTACGACCTGTTCGCCCCGTTCGGCTTCATCCTGCTGTTCGCGCTGCTGTGGAATCCGCGCATCGGCGGGTGGTTCTTCGACGCGGTCTTCGCCGTCGGCGACTTTCTCGGCCTGCCCCCGTGGCTCTACGCCCTCGGCCTGGACCTGGTCCGCTTCTGGCAGGGCTGACCGCCGCCCCGCCCGCCCCGGGTCCGGCGTGCGGTGGCGCCGTCCGGCACGGCCGGCCGCCTCTCGGGGCCGGCCGGGCCGGGACGCGTCACGGACGCTCGGCGGGAGACTCCGTGCGGGCCGGGTCGCGCTCGACGATCGGGTCGATGATCTCGTCGATCGCCTTGAGCAGCCCGGCGTCGAGCTTCACGCCGGCCGCCTTGACGTTGTCGTGCACCTGCTCCGGGCGGGTGGCGCCGACGATCGCCGAGGAGACGTTCGGGTTCTGCAACACCCAGGCGACGGCGAGCTGCGCCATGCTCAGCCCGGCCTGCTCGGCCAGCGGCTTGAGCCGCTGCACCCGGGTCAGGACCTCGTCGGTCATGAACCGGGAGATGAAGGCCGCGCCCGACTTCTCGTCGGTGGCCCGGGAGCCGGCCGGCGGCGGCTGGCCCGGCAGGTACTTGCCGGAGAGGACGCCCTGCGCGATCGGCGACCAGACGATCTGCCCGATGCCCAGCTCCTCGCTGGTGGGGACGACCTCGGACTCGATGACCCGCCAGAGCATCGAGTACTGCGGCTGGTTGGAGACCAGCGGGATGTGCAGCTCCCGCGCGAGCTGGTGGGCCTCGCGGATCTGCGACGCCTTCCACTCGGAGACGCCGATGTAGAGTGCCTTGCCGGAGCGCACGACGTCGGCGAAGGCCTCCATCGTCTCCTCCAGCGGCGTGCTGTAGTCGTACCGGTGGGCCTGGTAGAGGTCCACGTAGTCGGTGCGCAGCCGGCGCAGCGAGCCGTTGATCGACTCCATGATGTGCTTGCGGGACAGGCTCCGGTCGTTGCGGCCCGGCCCCGTGGGCCAGTACACCTTGGTGAAGATCTCCAGCCCCTCGCGCCGCTCGCCCTCCAGCGCGCGGCCCAGCACGTCCTCGGCGCGGGTGCCCGCGTACACGTCGGCCGTGTCGAAGGTGGTGATGCCGACGTCCAGGGCGGCCCGGACGCAGGCGAACGCCGCGTCCTCCTCGACCTGCGAGCCGTGGGTGATCCAGTTGCCGTACGAGATCTCGCTGACCATCAGGCCGGAACGGCCCAGGTGACGGAATTCCATGAGTCGACCCTAGCCCGTTCGGATCATGCCCACCGCTCGTGGCGGGCCTCGGTGTCGCTCAGAGCACGGGGCTGGTGTCGACGAGCAGGCGCTCGATCTCGGCGACGACCTCGTCGCGGTCGCGGTGCACCGGCTCGATCAGCGGCTCACCCCGGCGGTCGAGCGCACCCCAGCGGCCCGTGCCGTCGCCGAACAGGAACGCGACCGGGTGGATGACCAGCGCCGGTTGGGTGGGCGGGACCAGCACCTTGCCGGCCCGGTTCACCACGCCGCGCCGGCCGGCCACGTCCACCACGGCCAGCCCCTCCTCGGTGAAGCCGTCGACGTACCGGCCGTCGGCCAGCACGGTGGAGAAGCCGTGGTGCCGGGTCGGCACCACGATCCGGCCGTTGCGGTCGACCGCGCCCCAGCCGTCCCGGCGGACCACGGCCACGCCGCGCTGGAACGGGCGTACGTCCGCGAAGCCGTGCGGCACGACCACCTCGCCGGTGGCGTCGATCGCCACCCAGCCCGCGTCGCCGCCGTCGGACACCCAGGCCAGCCCGTCGGAGAACGAGCGGACCACCGGGTACGACGGTTCGAGCACCGTGGCGCCGGTGCGGTCGACCAGCGACCACCGCTCGGTCTCGGGTCGCCGCACCCAGGCCAGCCCGTCGCGGAACGGCTGCGCCTCGGCGTACTCGGCCGCGATCACCATGTCGCCGTCCGGGTCGGAGAAACCCCACAGGTCGCCGTCGCGGGCCGGCGCCGGGGGCCGGTCATGCTCCAGCACCTCCTCGCGGCTGCGGGGGTACGGCCCGAAGCCCGTCTCCGCGACCCGCTTCGCCACCGCGTCCAGGCTCAGCCGGATCCGGGCCTGCAACTCGGGGTCCTGGGTGCCCCGCAGGTCCAGGGCCCGCTCGAAGTGGTGGCATGCCTCCATCAGCCGGCCCTGGTCGTAGCAGGACCGCCCGGCGTGCTCGTGCAGCACCGCGCGCAGCCGGTCGGGCAACTCGGTGGAGTTGGCCTCGGCGAAGAGCCGGTCGGCCTCGACGAACTCGCCGCGCCAGCGCAGCACGTGCGCCAGCCGAGCCTGGGCCACCGCCGTACGCCGCAGCTCCCCGGTGGCCTCGGCGTAGGTGAGCGCGAGCCGACCGTCCGCGAGGGCGTCGTCCAGCTCGCCGAGGATCCGGGACACCACCGCCCGCAGGCTGAGCAGCCGGGCGCGCGACTTGTTGTCCACGGCCGCGCCCAGCTTCTCGGTCAGCCGCCGCCGTATCGTCCGGAACTCGTCCGGCTCCTCGACGATCTCCCGGAGGGTCGCCGGATCGAGCCGCCAGCGGTAGCTCGCCAGCAGCTGCTCCGGATCACCCTGTGCCGCACTGGGACGCCCGCCGTCCCGCGACCCGACGGACAACCCACCGTCCCGCGGCGCGGCACTGCTCGTTCCGGCGCTGCTCGGTCCGGGGGCCCGTGGTGCGGTGCCGCTCGTTTCGGCGCCGCTCGGTCCGGGGCTACCCGTTTCGGCGGTGCGGATGCCGGCGGTGCTCGGCTCGGCGGTTCTCGGTTCGGGGGTGCGGGGTTCGGCAGTGCCGGGCGCGGTGGCCCGGTCCACGCCCGCCGTCGGCACCTGCCCACCGGCCGGTGCGGCGTCGGGCGGTGTGGCGGTGGATGGCGCGGCGTCGGGCGGCGCGGCGACAGGTGGCGCGGACGCCGGCCGCGCCGGTAGGTCGATTGCCGGCGCGGGGGTGGCCTGCGCCGCCGGTGGCGGGACGGGCGGCGCGGTGTCGGGCGGGGCGGACGCCGGCCGCGTCGGCTCGTCCACGGGCGGCGCGGAGGTGGCCCGCGCCCAGGACGGCGGCACGGGCGGCGCGGACACCGGCCGCGTGGGCGGCTCGGGGGCGTTCGGTGCTGGCAACGTGTCCGTAGGTGGCGCCGAGGTTGCCGGCGGCGCGGAAGCGGGCCGGGCCGGCACGAAATCGCTGGCGGGTGCGGGGACAGGCGGCGTCGCCGCGACGGACGTGGTGGGCGGGGCCGGCGCCGGTGCGGCCTGCGGAGCGGAGACCGACTCGCTCGGCGGGGCCGACACCGGTTCGGCCTGTGGCACGGTAGCGACAAACGTGTCCTGCGCCGGCGCGTACGAAGGGGGCGGTCCGGCGACAGGCGGGTCCGCCGGCGTAGGAACTGGCGGGACCGCCGGCGCGGAGGTGGGCTGGGCCGGCGGCGCGGAGACAGGCGGGACCGCCGGCGCGGAGGTGGGCTGGGCCGGCGGCGCGGAGACAGGTCGCGCCGGTGGTGCGGCCGGGACCGGCTCGCTCGTCCCGGCCGGCGGCTCGGCGACAGGACCGGTCCGGAACACCTGCGCCGGTTCCGCCGAAGCGGCGGCGACGGGGGTGGCCGGCGGCGCTGACGCCGATGTCCCGGTGCTGGTGGGCGATGTGGCCATCGGAGGCGGATCGGCCGCGACGGGTGGAACACCACGGGTGTCAAAGGCCCTCGGTGACAACCATGGTGTTCCACCGGCGGGCTCAGTCGGGGTGTCCGGGGCCGGCGGGGCGGATGCCGGCCGTTCCGCTGCATCCGGAGCGGTTTCATCCGCCGCGACGGGGCCGGACACGGCCGGCCGTGTCTGAACCGCTTCGGCCGATGGCTCTGACACCGGGTGTACGAGCGGCACAGGGACCGGCGGGACGGACGGTGGTGCCGACACGGGCCGGGCAGGAGGCGCGGAGAGCGGGCGCGGCGCGGGCGACGTGGAGCTGGTCTGCACGGGCAGCCCGGAGACTGGCTGCTCCGGGGGAGCGGCGACCGGCGGCGGCTCCGCCGGGACCGCACCCTCAACGGTCGATGGGACCGGGACGGAAGGCGCAGGGGTCGTCGGGGCAGGCGCGGAGGCTGGGCCGGCGGACGGGCCGGACACCGGCTCGAAAGGGGAGGACGCGGACGGTGCCGGCGTGGTGGGCGGGGCCGGTACGACCGCAGGGTCGGGCACCGGCGGGCCGGCCGGCGAGACCGGGGCAGGCGGTGGGCCGGTGAACGGCGGACCGGCTGGCGAGACCGGGGCAGGTGCCTCTGGGACGGCCTCGATCGGCGGTTCGGGGCGGTCGTCAGCGTGCTCGGGTGAGGCGGAACCGTCGTCGGCAGGATTCGGGACAGACGCGTCGAGGTCCAGGGGCGGCAGGACATCCAGGCCCGACGAGTCATCTGGAGCAGTCGCGCTGCGCGAAGCCGCCGCAGTGCCTGGGGCCGACATGGCGTTCGGAGGCGCCGTGCCGTTCGGGGCCGCCGTGCTGCTCGGCGCCGCCGTGCTGCGTGGAGTCGTGCCGCTTGGGGCCGCTGGGCTGCTCGGCGCGGCCGTGCTGCTCGGAGCGGACGTGCCGCTCGGGGCCGCTGCGCCGCTCGGAGCGGACGTGCCGCTTGGAACCGCCGCGGTGCTCTGAGTCGACGTGCCGTTCGGGGCCGGCGTGCCGTTCGGGGCCGGCGTGGCGTTCGGGGCCGGCGTGGCGGTCGGGGGAGCGTCAGCCTGGCTGGCGGGCCGCGCCTCGTCCGGCGCGGCCGGGGGAGGTGGCACCGGCCGGGACGGTCGGAACCAGGCGTCCGACCCGCTCGGCGTGGGTGACTCGGGACGCGGCGGGGCGGCCGGCCTGGGCGGGTCGCTCGGCGGGGGAGGGACGTACCGCCTGGGCCTGTCGGGCGCGATGGGCGGCTGCGGTGCCGGGGCATCCTGCCGGGCCGTGCCGGCGGCTTGCGGGGTCTCGGGCAAGCGGGGCGATGCGGTCGGCGGGGCGGCGGACGGCCGACCGGACGGCGTGGGCGTCGAGGGCTGTGCCACGGACCGCGCCTCGCCGAGGCCGGTGCCCGGGTGCGGCGTCGGCGCGTCCGGCTGGGCCGGTCCCGGGCGTGCCGGGGCCGAACCGGGCATGGTGCTGGCCGTCGCCTGCCGGGGCGGACCGGCCGTGTCAGCGGTCGCCTCGGGTGCCGGACCGGACACCCTGCTGGCGGTCGCCTCTGGTGCCGGCAGGAACTCCAGGCGCAGCCGGGCGGCGGGAGGCGCCGAGATCGGCGTGGCGTCGTCCTCGGGGGCCGGTCGGGGCGCGCGGTCGGTGGGCGGGAACGGCTCCCCGGGGGCAGGTCGGGGGCTGGCAGCTGGTGGTCCCTGGACCGGTCCCGGCGGGGGTACGGGCACGCCGGAAACGGGAGCCGGCGGGACCGGGTTCGGCACGCCAGGGCGACCCGCGGCAGGGGCGGGGGAACCAGGCCGATCGGTGCCCGGCACCGGTGAGCCCGGCCGCCCGGCCGCGCAGATGAACATCGGCCTGGCCGGCGTCGAGACCCTGTTCATGCCGACCAACC
>NZ_JBFABB010000170.1:0-11752 GCF_040640035.1 Micromonospora sp. NPDC023633
CGTAAGGACTATGTGCGCTGGCAGCGGGCTCGGCCGATGGAGTTGTGGCAGATGGACATCGTCGGCGGGATCATGCTCGCCGACGGCACCGAGGCGAAGGTCGTCACCGGGGTGGATGACCATTCCCGGTTCTGTGTCATCGCCCAGGTCGTGCGGCGGGCGACCGGCCGGGCGGTCTGTCTGGCCTTCGCCGACGGGTTGCAGCGGTTCTGGGTGCCGGAAGAGGGTGCTGACCGACAACGGCAAGCAGTTCACCGACCGGTTCGGCAAGGGCGGGGAGGTAATGTTCGACCGGATCTGCAGGGAGAACGGCATCATCCACCGGCTGACGCAGCCCGCCTCCCCGACCACCACGGGGAAGGTCGAGCGGTTCCACCAGACCCTGCGCCGCGAACTCCTGGATGAGGTGCCGGTCTGGCCCGACCTCGAGACCGTGCAGGCGGCCGTCGACGTCTTCCGGCACGAATACAACACCGACCGGCCGCACCAGTCCCTGGACATGGCTTTCCCCGCCGACCGGTTCACCCCCCGCCCTCGCTGCGG
Source organism: Micromonospora sp. NPDC023633 (assembly GCF_040640035.1). Lineage (NCBI taxonomy): Bacteria > Bacillati > Actinomycetota > Actinomycetes > Micromonosporales > Micromonosporaceae > Micromonospora > Micromonospora sp. NPDC023633. The sequence continues at coordinate 544 of NZ_JBFABB010000170.1, forward strand.
AGCAGGTTGTGCCGGTGAAGCTGCCTCCCCGGCTCACCGAGCCGGTTGACCAGGCCCTCGCCTCCCCGCCGGCTCCGATCCCGGTCCAGCTGACGGTGACGGGGGCGGTGGAGTTCGACCGGGTGGTGCCACCGTCCGGGAACCTGCAAGTCGCGGGCAAACAGTTCTGGCTCGGCCCGGCCCGCTCGGGAGTGACGGTGACGTTCTGGGCCGACACGGACGTCATCCACCTCCTGATCGCCGGCGCCCGCCTGAAATCGGTGCGCTCACACCTGTCCGCCGCCGACCTCGCTGCCCTGCTGCGCCACGGAGGCCGTCCCGCTGGTGCGCCGCCCCTTGCCGCCGGCTCCACCGGGTGAGGCGGTCGAGGTCGACCGGACCATCAGCCGAGCCGGCCACGTCTCCCTGGGCCAGCACATCGTCCTGGCCGCCGAGATCCTCGGCGGGCAACGCGTCGGCATTCGCATCGATGACAAGACAGTGAGCTTCTTCGACCTCGACACCCGCCAACTGCTCCGCACCCGCCCCAGCCCCCTCAGCCCGGCCGAGGTGGCCCGGCTGCGAGGTGCCCGACCCGCCGGGCCACCCCCGCAACCCGCAGCCGGACCGGTGCAGGTCCAACGGCGGGCCTCCAACAGCGGAGTCGTCATGGTGGTCGGGCAGAAAGTCGCCCTCGGCCGGGTCCACGCTGGCAAGACCGTCACCATCCACGTCACCGACACCGAGCTGGCCATCGCCTGCGACGACGGCACCCGCATCGTCCGACGCACCACCGATCAGCCGGTCCGCAACCTCAAAGCAAGCCGACCCCGCAAGAAGGAACCGGTCTCCGCATGACGACAACGAGGCCCCTGGGCCGCGCGAATGTTCCAATCCGAGGCGTGGATGATCAGCAGACCTGGTTGCAGCAGCTACCCACTGATGCCAGGGAACGCGCACGACAGCTGCTCGGCGCGTTCAACCAGCTCGGGTGCGACGACCCCGAGGGATGGACCCGGTCCGAGATCGAGGAGGACATCCCGCAACTGGCCCGCTACCGACTCCTGCGCACACTCTGGCCGCAAATGATCGACAGCTGGCATGACGGGCTGGCCAACATCCCTGCTGCCCGGCGGGCTCTCGAAGCGGGAGCCAGCGAAGGCGATCTCACGCAGCTGGCCCGAGCCGTGGCCTACGAAACGGTGTTCGCCATGCTCTACCACCTCGGCGCCGACGAGGAGGCCACCGACCAACTCCCGTCTTGGGCACTGGCCGAGATCACCCCAACCGGCGAGGCCACCGGAAGAAACCTCGACGGCCTCCACGAGGACCTCCTTACCCTCGACCCCTCCGGCCGCGAAGGCCAAGACCTCTGGAACTGACAGCGACCCCGCAAGGTCACCCTCATTCGTCTAGGTCAACCGTCAAGCATGAGCTGGGACGGATCCGTCAAGCATCAGGTGGGACTAGACATTCTGGGATGGTGTCCCGCCGGCCGGGCCTGACCCGACTTTGAACTGGCTCCGTGCCCTCATGTGGACCCGTCGACCCGGTTGGCGGGGGCACCTCTCTCGGCACCTGCACGGGCCGGCGTGGTGACCTGATTACGAGCTCGGGTTCGTCCCTCATCCCCGTTCTGTCCAGCGTTCTCCTCGTGCTCGGTGGTCGAGCCTTGCCGTCAATACAGCAGGTGGGAGGCAGCGTGAGCGAGGACCAGGACGTGACCGTCGGGGTCGACACGCACAAGGACGTGCACGTCGCGGCGGTGTTGGACCAGACCGGTCGGGTGTTGGGCACCCGAAGCTTTCCGGCGACGATGCGCGGCTACGCGCAGCTCGCCACATGGGCTGAGTACTTCGGGACGGTTACCAAGGTCGGTCTGGAAGGCAGCGGCAGTTACGGCGCTGGGTTGCTGCGGTTCCTGACTGACTACGGCCTGGCCGTGGTCGAAGTCGACCGCCCAGACCGATCCACCCGCCGCCGGATCGGCAAGACCGACACCATCGACGCCGAATCCGCCGCCCGGGCGGTCCTGTCCGGCCGAGCCAGCGGCACCCCAAAGACCCGTCACGCCCAGGTCGAGATGATCCGGGCTCTGCGCGTCGCCCGCCGCGGAGCGATGAAAGCTCGGATTCAAGCCGGAGGTCAAGTCGAAGCGCTCATCGTCTCGGCCCTGAACCCGTGAGGCAGCTGGTGCGCGGGCTGGCCGGCAAGAAACTCATCCGCGTCTGCGCCGCTCTGAGGCCTGGCACGGTGTCTGATCCGGCGACCGCCACCAAAGTCGCGCTGCGTAGCCTCGCCCGGCGCTGGCTCGCCCTGCAGGCCGAGATCGACGACCTCGACAGCCACCTGGCCGCCCTCGTCACCGCAGCCGCCCCGAATCTGGTCGCGCTGCCCGGCGTCGGCGTCGACACCGCTGGGCAACTCCTCGTCACCGCCGGCGACAACCCTCACCGTTTGCACTCCGAAGCGGCCTTCGCCCGGCTCTGCGGCGTCGCCCCCATCCCGGCCAGCTCCGGACGAACCGACCGCTACCGCCTGCACCGTGGCGGCGACCGCGACGCCAACCGCGCCCTCTGGCGCATCACCCTCGTCCGTATGCGCTGCCACCAGCCCACCACGGACTACGTCACCCGCCGAACCGCAGAGGGCAAGACCAAGACCGAGATCATGCGATGCCTCAAGCGCTACATCGCGAGAGAAGCCTTCACCCACCTCGCACCTCGCCCGACAGAACAGGCACCATGGGCCGGTGCGACTACTGACGGCAGATGAGTTCAAAGCCACGCACGGGACACCGCCAGCACCAGTCGACGTCGACGAGCCTCCTCCATTCGACTTCTGGCCCTACTTCGACGCCATCCCCCACGATCACTTCGCCGGCCACGACTTCAGCCGCGAGGAGGTAACGAACGTCTGGCAGATGCCCGACGGGACGCATCAGCACGTCCTCCTCGCGTCCGGGACCCCGAACGTGTTCATGGTGCTCGTGCTCAACCTCCGAACAGCATCAGTGCTCGGCCACCACCTGCTCGACCTCAACGAGCTCTACGGGCTCAGCCAGTCACCCACAACACCACTTGACGAACAATAGGAGCGTCCACATCGCCGGCAGCCGGCTTTCCAGTCTCGGGACCTGCGTGGCAGATCGTTATCAAGACCTGCGTGACTCCGCTAGCTCACGTGGTCCTACACATCGATCTTCCAGTCAGGTCGCACCTCCCTGGCATCCTCGTCCCCATGGAGTACCTCATCGGCACGCAGGCACCACAGCAACGGATCACGGACCCGGCTGCGGCAGTGCATGCCCTGGAGCGGGCGATCCCCTGCCTCCCCCAGCACCGCCGGCCCGAGCCCGCCGCTGTGGATTGGCCTTTGCTAGAGGAAGGACTGAGCACACGCCTGCCGGCCGACTACAAGCTGCTCGCTGCGCTCTACCCCACCTTTACCCTCGGCGACTTCTTGGTTCTCGGTCTCCCAGAGCCGGGCGCCGAGCAGCACAGGCTGCACGGCATTCGCAGCGACCTAAAGATCGTCGAGGACTGGTGGGAGGCGGACATGTCCCTCGGGTTGCGCCCCCACCCCGCTCCTGGAGGCCTGCTTCCCTGGGCCAGTTCGAACGAGGGCGATGTCTTTCTCTGGACCACAACCAGCGCCGGACCCGACGACTGGACGGTCACTGTCGCATCCCGCAACGGCGGCTGGTGGCACTACACAGGCGGGGCGGTCCAGTTTCTGGCCGAACTGATCGACGGCACCCTGCAACCGTGGGAACTGCCACCACTCCGCCTGAGGTCACCCCACCGCCCCTGACCGAGCAAGCTGCTCCCAAGCATGATCGTCTAGCTAATGTGTCACCCAGGTAGCGAGATTCATCTCGTCCCATGCTCTGAGGCGTTCCGCAGTGTCGCCGGTCTGACGTTGAACGATGCTTGTTCCGCCACGTCTCGGGGACATGTGAGAGCGACGACGGTCCACCGAACGTGGGGGAAGGCGTTGCGCACAGCTTCAACGGCCTGGGCCTGGCCGAGGTGCACTACAGGGAGGCCGTCGTGGAGCTGCCTGCGCAGACCGTGGGCGTCAACGACGTATACGGACCCGTACCGCCGGTTCTCCCGCACCACGCCGCCGGCAGCGCGTAGTGCCGCCAAGTCCGTAGCCGCAGCTTCAGCTCCAAGACACCAAGACCGAGGACTCAGACAGCGTCCTTCCCCTGCCTGACTGGACCTGGCTGGTGCTACTCGACCACCAGGAGGGCCAGCGTCGGGAACGCGAGAGGGTCGCCGAGATCTGGCAGGACCACCGCCTAGTCTTCCCCTCCGAGATTGGCACCCCGATGGAGCCGCGCAACCTCAACCGTCACTTTGCCGCCGCTCGGCAAGCTTGACGGGCGGCTTTCATGACCCCGATTGCTGTCACCGTTGCTGTCATCGGCCCGATCTCTGATCTTCGGGCCGGTGTCGGTGCTGGTGGTGATGGGTGGGCGCGGCAGGTTTCGAACCTGCGACCCCTCGCTTGTAAGGCGAGTGCTCTCCCACTGAGCTACGCGCCCGGAACGCCCGTACGGCGGGCCGGAGGGAGGCAAGCTTACCCTGCCCTCCACCGGCCCGGTCGTACGGCGTGCCCGGTTGGTCAGGCCGCGACGGCGTCGGCGAGGGCCTTGCGCCAGCCCTGCTGGTCGCGCGCCTCACCCGGCATGTTCATCTCGGCGAAGCGGACCACGCCCGCCTTGTCGATCACGAAGGTGCCCCGGTTGGCGATGCCGGCGACGTCGTTGAAGACGCCGTACGACTGGGCGACCGCGCCGTGCGGCCAGAAGTCGGCCAGCAGCGGGAACTGGTAGCCCTCCTTGTCGGCCCAGATCTTGTGGGCGTAGACCGAGTCGACGCTCACGGTCAGCACCTGGACGTCGTCGTTGACGTAGTCGTTGAGGTTGTCCCGCACCTCGCACAGCTCACCCTGGCAGATCCCGGTGAAGGCGAGCGGGTAGAAGACCAGCAGCACGGTGCGCTTGCCACGGAAGTCCGAGAGCCGGACCTCCTGGTTGTTCTGGTCCTTGAGCACGAAGTCCGGCGCCTCGGCGCCAACCTCGATCGGCATGCGAGCTCCTCAGGATGGGGTCGGATGGGCAACAGCCTGCCACACCCGGCAGCGGGCGCCGCCGGGTGATCGCCGACGACGGCCTACTTCTTGCCCTTGGCCCCGCGGCGCAGGACGAGGCGGGCGCCGCTCCAGTCCCGGCCGGCGTTGACGGTGGAGGTCTGCTGGAGGCCGGCGGTGGGCGCGGACTCGGCGACCTCGCTCGGCTCGACGTGCCCCTCGCGCCCCGCCTTGGGCGTGAGCAGCCACACGACACCGTTGTCGGCCAGCGGGCCGAGGGCGTCGACGAGGAGCTCGAAGAGATCACCGTCGCCGTCGCGATACCAGACCAGCACCGCGTCGACCACCTCGTCGGTGTCCTCGTCGACCAGCTCTCCACAGCGGTCGGTCAGGGCGTCCCGGAGATCCTGGTCGACGTCGTCGTCGTACCCCATCTCCATGACGACCATCCCCGGTTCGATCCCGAACCGGTCCGCCAGGCTGCGTACCCCGTCGGCGGCCTGACCAGCGGTCGCGCTCACTGTCGCGTGCCTCCTCATCTCATCCCTGCCCGCGGCGTCGCGTCGACGCCGTCAGGCAAAGTCCACACAGTTGTGGCTCCCCGCGCAAGTGGCGCACCGGGTGGAACGGAATTTACCGTGCCAGAAGAGTGCGGGCACCCTGGGTAATTGCTTCCTCGGAGACCAGAACGTGACGGGCCGCCGGGCCTAATGGTACAAACGAGTCAACTCCGGCCACTCGCCGCGCGGCTCCGACATATCCGGCATCCACGAGGGCCGCGATGACCCCCTCGCCGACCCCGCCGGAGCGGCGGGTCTCGTCCACGACCAGCACCCGGCCGGTCGCCGCCGCCTCGCGGATGACGTCGGCCACCGGCAACGGGGACAGCCAGCGCAGGTCCACCACCCGGGTGCCGATCCCCTCGTCGGCGAGGGTCGCCGCCGCGCGCAGCGACATCGGCACCCCGTTACCGAAGGTGATGATCGTGACGTCCTCGGCGGAGCCGACGCCGTAGACGCGGGCCCGCCCGATCGGCACGTGCCCGCCGGTCCACGCGCCGGGCTCCGCGTAGTGGGCCAGCCACTCCCCGTCGCCGTCGGCGTACAGGTCGCGGGTGTGGTAGAGCGCGATCGGCTCCAGGAAGACGCAGACACTGCCGTCCACCGCCGCGCTGGCCAGGCAGGTGCGCAGCATCGGCGCGGCGTCGTCCGGCCGCGCCGGGACCGCGATCACCAGGCCCGGCACGTCCCGGAGTACGGCCACCGAGTTGTCGTTGTGGAAGTGCCCGCCGAAGCCCTCCTGGTACGCCAGGCCGGCCACCCGCACCACCATCGGGTTGCGGAAGGCCCCCTGCGAGAAGAACTGCATCGTGGCGGCCTCGCCACGCAGCTGGTCCTCGGCGTTGTGCAGGTACGCCAGATACTGGATCTCGGGCACGGGCAGCATCCCGGCCAGCCCGGCGCCGAGCCCCAGCCCGAGGATCGAGGTCTCGTCGAGCAGCATGTCGAAGACCCGGGCCGCGCCGAAGCGGTCCCGCAGCCCCTTGGTCACCCCGTAGACGCCGCCCTTGACGCCGACGTCCTCGCCGAACACGGCCATCTGGGGGTGGTCGAGCATCCCGTCGGCGAGCGCCGCGTTGATGCTCTGCGCCAGCGTCAGCGGGCCGGTCAGCTCGGGCGGTTTGCCACCGAACGCCTCCGTCCGTGCGGCGGCGCCGGGGCCTGCCGCGCGGGCCGCCGCGTCGGCCACCGCCCGGGAGACCCGCACCGGTCGGCGGGGGGCCAGCGGGGCCACCACCTCCGCGGGCGCGTTCAGCTTCGGCTCGTCCAGCACCTCCTCGGCGATCCGGCGCACCTGCCAGCCGATCTCGTCGTAGCGGGCGAGCAGCTCCTCGCCGGTGGCGACCCCGGCCCCGACCAGCAGCCGCGCGGTGCCGGCCAGCGGGTCACGGTCCAGGTCGGCGGCGATCTCCCCGGCGCTGCGGTAGGCGGTCTCGGCGTCCGCGCCGGCGTGCCCCATCAGCCGCACGGTCGACAGGTGGAGCACGGCGGGGCGCCGGTGCCGGCGCACCCAGGCCGCCGCCTCGGTCGCGACCTCGTACGCCCGCACCAGGTCGCCGCCGTCCGCCGCGAAGTAGCGGACCCCCGGCTTGGACCGCAGCGTGGTCTCCACCCACCCCCTCGGGGAGCGGACGCTGATGCCGAGCCCGTTGTCCTCGCAGACGAAGAGCACCGGGATGCGCAGGCCGGTGTGGTCGTACCAGCCGGCGGTGTTGAACGCGGCGGTGGCGCTGGCGTGGTTGACCGAGGCGTCGCCGAACGAGCAGACCACGATGGCGTCCGGCGGCCAGGACGCCTGCGCGGCGCCCCCACCGCTGCCGACCCGCACCCCGTCGCGCCGGCCGGAGGTCTCCAGCCGGCGGAGCCGCTCCACCGCCAGCCCCATCCCGACGGCGCGGGGCAGGTGCGAGGCGACGGTGGAGGTGGTCGGGACGACGGCCAGGTCGGCCCGGCCGAAGACCTTGTGCCGCCCGCCGGCGATCGGCTCGAGGCTGGAGGCCACCATGCCCCGCAGCACGTCGCGGGCCGCCTCGGCGTACGCCGGGGCAAGCGGCCGGTCCGCGACGGACCCGGCGCCGCCGGTGGGCTCGTCCGGGTCGGCGGCGTCCGGCCGGGAACCGTCGCCGGACCCGGCCGGGTCTGCCTCGACGGGCCCGTCGGCCGCGGCCGGCTGCCCGGTCCCGCCCTGCTCGGCCTCGGGGCGCTCGGCCGGCGCCGGCCGGTCGGCCTGGGCGGCGCGGACGCAGTAGAAGGCGCCCGAGCGGTAGTGCAGCAGCGCCGGGTCGGTCGCGCGCAGCGCGGCGGCGACCGCGGCGTTCCCCTCGTGGCCGGCGGAACCGATCGTGTGGAAGCCCTCGCCGAAGCTGCGCAGCCACCGGCCGGCCAGGTCGAGCTGGCGGCTGGTGGCCTGGGCCTCGAAGAGGTCCAGCGCCCGCGCGCCGGTCAACGTCGTGTCGTCGGTGACCGGCCGTGCCGGGTCACGCCGCTGCGGCGGGGTGGCCAGCGCGGCCAGCGTCTCCCGGAACCGGTCGTCGAGATCTTGCGGGGTGGTCACGTCGGACAGCATTACCGACGAGCGGCCTGCGCGCCCACTCGGACACGTTCGACGCGGCGTGGGTCAGTCGTCGCCGCACCGTTCGGGGCAGCCGCCGTCGGAGACCTTCCAGACCAGCTCGCGCAGGGTCGCCAGCTCCCGCACGGTGAGCCCGGCGAGCAGCCGGGAGTCCGACATGACCTGGTGCACCCGGGCCCGCACCTGCCGCCCCGGCCCGGTCACCATCAGCGTCTTCTGCCGCCGGTCGGCGGGGTCGGTGCGCCGCTCGACCAGCCCGGCCCGCTCCAGCTTGTCGACCAGGGCGGTCACGTTGGAGCGGTCGCAGCCCAGCCCCTCGGCGAGGTCGCGGGCCGGCAGCGGCCGGTCCGGGTCCAGCTCGTGCAGCGCCCGGGCGGTCGCGGGGGTCAGCCCCAGCTCGGCGATCTCCACGTCCTGGTGGTGGCGCAGCGCGGCGGCGATGTGCGTGATGCGGCGCACCACGTCGCCGGCCAGCGCCGCGCGGTCGGCGGGATCCGGCGGGGTGGAGGGGACGGTGTGCTGCGCCATGCCTCCCATCCTACTTGCGGTCAATAGTTGAATAGCTCTACCGTTTAGCAGCTCACGCAAATCGCGTCGAGCGCCGAACGGAGGAACCAGCATGTCCGACTTCTCGGTCCTCGCCATCTCCGGCAGCCTGCGCGACGCGTCGTACAACACCGCGCTGATCCGGGCCGCGCAGCGCCTCGCCCCGGAGCGGCTGACCATCGAGCGGTACGAGGGGCTCGGCGCCATCCCGCCCTTCAACGAGGACGTCGAGGCTGAGCCGCCGGCGTCCGTGGTCGACCTGCGGCAGCGGATCGCGGCGGCGGACGCGCTGCTCATCGCCACCCCGGAGTACAACTACGGGGTGCCCGGGGTGCTGAAGAACGCCCTCGACTGGGCGTCCCGGCCGAGCTTCCCGATCACTTCCTGGGTGTCACCGCTGGCGCACAAGCCGGTGGCCATCATGGGCGCGGCGCCGACCGGGATGGGCACCGTCCGGGCCCAGCTCCAGCTCCGGCAGCTGTTCCTGGGGACCGATTCCACCGTGCTCAGCAAGCCGGAGATCATCGTGACCAACGCGCACGAGAAGATCGCGCCGGACGGCACCGTCAAGGACGAGACCACGGAGGCGCTGCTGCGCGGCCTGCTCGACGCCCTCACCACCAGGATCCGCGTGGCCCGGCTCGCTCTCGCCACCGCCTGACCCCCGAGCGGCCGGCTCGATCGTGGGGTCGGCGGCGCGACGCCCGCCGGGGCGCCGGCGCGACCGACGCCGCCCACCCCACGATCGTCGAAGGCTCACATCGTCTCCAACTCGCGGCCCTTGGTCTCCGGGACGGCGCGCGCCACGAAGACGAGGGCCAGCACCGCGAAGGCGGTGTAGACGCCGTACGCGAGCGTGAGCCCGACCTCGGCGATGGCGGGGAAGCTGACGGTCACCAACCAATTCGCGGTCCACTGGACGGTTCCGGCGACGGCGATGGCGGCGGCGCGGATCCGGTTGTTGAACATCTCGCCGAGCAGCACCCAGAGCACCGGGCCCCAGCTCGCGGCGAAGGACACGACGTAGAGGTTGGCGGTGACGAGGGCGATCACGCCCACGGTCGGTGGCAGGCTGAGGTTCTCCCCCGACCCCGTGGCGCGGCTGAAGCACCAGGCGAGGACGGCGAGGGTGAGCACCATGCCGCCGGCGCCCACGGCCAGCAACGGCTTGCGGCCGACCCGGTCGACGAGCGCGATCGCGATGAGCGTGGCGACGATGTTCGTGCCGCTGGTGATCACGCTCGTGACCAACGCGTCCCGTTCCTCGAAACCGACGGCCCGCCACAGCGTGGTGGAGTAGTAGAAGACCACGTTGATGCCGACCAGCTGCTGCAACGCCCCCAGGACCATGCCGACCCAGACGATCGGCAGCAGGCCCAGCCGCCGCCCGGCGGGTTCGCCGCGTAGCTGTGACAGCCGCGTCCCCCGCCCGCCTCCGGCGAGTGACCGGTCGATCTCCCCCACCCGCACCCCGTCGCCCACGTACTTGCTGAGCACCGCGCGAGCCTGGTCGTAGCGCTTGCGGCGCACGAGGTAGCGGGGCGACTCGGGGATCCGCAGCGCGACCACCCCGTAGACCACCGCGGGAACCGCGGCCGAGGCGAACATCCAGCGCCACGCCGCACCGCCCCACGGCTCCTGCGCACCGGCGCCGCCGGCCAGGGTGGCCAGGGCGTAGTCGACCACCAGCGCGACGAAGATGCCGGAGACGATGGCGAGCTGCTGGAGGGAACCGAGCCGGCCGCGCTGCTCGGCCGGCGCCACCTCGGCGATGTAGGCCGGAGCGATCACGCTCGCCGCGCCGACGGCCAGGCCGCCGACGACCCGCCACGCGGTCAGGCTGACCGGTCCCACGGCGAGGGCCGCGCCGGCGCTGCTGACCGCGAAGAGGACCGCGGCGATCCGCATGACCCCCACCCGGCCGATCCGGTCGGCCAGCGGCCCGGCGAACCAGGCGCCCACGGCGCCACCGACCAGGGCCGAGGAGACCGCGGCCCCGAGCACCAGCGGGGAGAGGCGGAACTCGGCCTCGATGGCGTCCACCGCGCCGTTGATCACGGCCGTGTCGTAGCCGAACAGGAAGCCGCCGATCGCCGCGGCCCCGGCCACCACGACGGCCGAACGGCGCTCCTCCGGGCGCCCGCCCGGCTCCGCCTCTGCCCCGCCATCGCCGGCGTCCATGCCGTTCATGCTGCATCAGCGGGCGGCTCCACCCGGCCCCAACGGGAATGTCGCGCGCCCGGGCCTTCCTCCTGTCGGCGTTGCGCGCACTCGGGTGACCCGACCGGGGCCGCCGGACAATCGGGGCGGAGATCGTCCGGCCCGGTCCCCGCCGGCCCGCCCTGCCGCGCCCGGACGGGGGGGTGTCCCTATGGGTTTCGTCAAGCGGGGACGGGGCTGGTCGGGCGTGGCTGGTAAGGGATCTTGTCGCGGAGCATGGCGAACAGGACGT
>NZ_JBFABB010000171.1:0-11459 GCF_040640035.1 Micromonospora sp. NPDC023633
GTCGACCGGGGCACCCGCACCGACGCGCCGGTCGCCGCGACCGTCGCCCGCCGGAAGCGACGCGGCACCCTCGTCGGCGCGGCGGCGGCGGTGCTGGTGGCGCTGGGGGCTCTCGGCGCGGCGCTCGGCATGACCAGCGGGGCCGACGCGCCGGCGGTCAAGGTGCCGCAGGCCACCACCCCGGCCGCCGAGCCGAGCGGCAGCGTCGAGGCGCCGGCGGAGCAGGACGACACCCCCGTCGACCCCGCCCGACCCGTGCGGCCCGCCGGCTCCACCTCCAGCCCCTCGCCGTCGGCCACCGCGCCCCCGGTCTCCCCCCAGCCGAGCAGGTCGGCGGCTCCGGAGTCGCCGGAACCCACCAAGACCGACGACGCGCCGGAGCCGACGCCCAGCAGCAGCCCTCCGACGCAGACCACGCCGCCGGTGGAGCCGACCGAGACGGAGACCACGCCGCCCGAGGAGCCGGAGAACCCGCCGGTGGTCTGACCCGGCACCGGCCCCGTCCACCGCGGTGGGGCCGCCGCGCGACGCGTGCCGGTCGGCGCGGTCCCGCCCCCGCCCGGCCGGCCCGCGCGCCCTTCCGACGCTGCCCCGCGTGGTCCTCTCCTGACGCTGCGCTCGCCTCAGAGGCACCGATAATCCCAAACCGGACTTACGGGCACAGAGATCGCTCTAGGCTCCCAAGCAGGTTCTTTCCGTAGTCTGCCTCGGGAGTCCGGGTGAGCGTTGAGAAGTTGGTCGTGATCGGCCAGGGGTACGTCGGTCTGCCGCTGGCCATGCGGGCCGTCGAGGCCGGCCTGGACGTGGTCGGGCTGGACGTCGACTCCGACCGGGTCAAGCGGCTCGCGTCGGGCGAGTCGTTCGTCGAGGACATCCCCGCCGACCGGCTGGGCCGGGCGCTGGGCAGCGGCCGGTACCGGCCGAGCACGGCGTACACCGACGCGCAGGGCTTCGACATCTGCGTGATCACGGTGCCCACGCCGCTGCGCGACGGCACGCCCGACCTCAGCTTCGTGGAGCAGGCCGGCGTCGGCATCGGCCCGTACGTGCGGCCGGGCTGCACGGTGATCCTGGAGTCCACCACCTATCCCGGCACCACCGAGGAGCTGCTGCGGCCGCTGCTGGAGTCGGCCAGCGGCCTGCGCAGCCCGGGCGACTTCCACCTGGGCTACAGCCCCGAGCGGATCGACCCGGGCAACCGGACCTGGCGCCTGGAGAACACCCCGAAGGTGGTCTCCGGGATGGACGCGGTCGCGCTCGCCCGGGTGGACGGGTTCTACCGCCGGCTCGTGGAACGGACCGTGCCGGTGGACTCCACCCGGGTGGCGGAGCTGACCAAGCTCATCGAGAACACGTTCCGCCAGGTGAACATCGCGCTGATCAACGAGCTGACGATGCTCTCCCACCACCTCGACATCGACGTGTGGCAGGCGATCGAGGCGGCGGAGACCAAGCCGTTCGGCTTCATGCCGTTCCGGCCCGGCCCGGGGGTCGGCGGGCACTGCCTGCCGATCGACCCGTGCTACCTGTCCTGGCAGGTCAAGCGGCGCCTCGGGCGGCAGTTCCGGTTCATCGAGCTGGCCAACGACGTCAACCACGAGATGCCCGAGCACGTGGCCCAACGGATCATGAACGGGCTGAACCGGACCGGTCGCACCGTCAGCGGGGCCCGGCTGCTGCTGCTCGGGCTGGCGTACAAGAAGAACACCGGCGACATGCGGGACTCCCCCGCCGTCGACGTCGCCCGGCGCCTGCAGGCCCTCGGCGCGGACGTCCGGGCGGTGGAGCCGTACGCGGAGCCGCACCAGATCCCGGGCGGCGTGCTCGTGGTGGAGCTGACCGAGCGGGAGGTCCGGGCGGCGGACGCGGTGGTAGTGGTCACCGACCACGACGACTTCGACTACGACCTCGTCACCCGGCACGCCCGGTACGTCTTCGACACCCGCAACCGGTGTGTCGGCCCGGTGGTGGAGCGCCTGTAGACCCGGCACCGCTGGCCGGTCCCGCCGCCTCGGCGGGCGACGGGACCGGCCGGCGGATGTCACTGGTCGCCGAGCGCCTCGACGACCGGCCGGGACAGCGCCCGGCGGGCCGGCAGCACCGAGGCGACCAGGGCGGCCACGACCGCGACCCCGAGGATCATCCCGAGCTGCCCCACCGGCAGCACGACGGCGAAGTCGCCGCTGATCCGGGCCAGCAGGGCCATCGTGGCGGCGCTGACGCCGGTGCCGAGGCCGATCCCGAGCACCGCGCCGACCAGCGCCATCAGCACCGCCTCGACGGCCAGCATGGCGCGCATCCGACCCCGGGTCAGGCCGACCGCCCGCAGCACGGCGTTCTCCCGGGTCCGCTCCACCACCGACAGGCTCAGCGTGTTCGCGACCCCGACCAGCGCGATCACCACGGCCAGGCCCAGCAGCGCGGTGACGAAGGCGAGCAGCATGTCGACCGTGGCGGTGAGCATCTTCTTGTACGCGCCCTGGTCCATCAGGTTCGCCGTCGGGTACCGGGCGACCACCGCCTCGATGGCGGCCCGGGCCTGACCGGCGGAGACCCCGTCGGCGGGGTCGATCTCCGCCAGGTAGCCCCGCTCGTCGGGGAAGAGGGCGGCGAAGTCGGCGTCCACCACGTCGATCACGTGACCGGCGGGGACGGGGCTGCCGGCGAGCGTCGGCCCGTCGGCGGTGACGACCGCGGCCACCCGGAACGACCGGCCGCGCACGGTCACGGTGGAGCCGGTCGTCCAGCCCCGGGCCTCGGCCAGCTCCCGGTGCACCAGCACCCACCCGGGCCCCAGCCGGTCGACCTCGCCCGCCACGACACCCGTCAGCGTCCGGCCGACCAGGGCGGGGTGCGCGGCCTGGATCTGCACGTCGGCGGCGACGGCGGCACGCTGCTCGTGCACCACCGCCAGCTCGGGCCGGGCGCGCAGCTCGGTCACGAGCGGCGCGGGCAGGTCCCCGCCGATCCCGGTGACCAGCCAGTCGACCCCGATCTCGGCGTCCACGCTGCGCTCGATGCCGTCCTTGGTGCTGCGGGCACCGACCACGAAGGCCGACACCAGACCGATCCCGATCACCAAGGCCGTGGCGGTCGCGGCGATCCGGCGCGGGTTGCGCACGGCGTTCGCCACGGCCAGTGCGGCGGTGGCCCCGAACAGCCTGCGGGCCGGCCACCCCAGCACCCGGACCAGGGCGGGCACGAGCACCGGGCCGAAGAGCACGATCCCGAAGAAGGTGAGCACGCCGCCGGCGGCCACCAGCACCACCTGGACGGCGGACGCGGCGCCGACCAGCGCGGCGATCCCGGCGGCGAAGACCAGCGCCCCGACGGTCAGCCGGAGCCGGCCGGCGCCCCGGGCGGGCTGGACCGCCGCGTCGGTGAGCGCGGCGACCGGGGCGACGCGGGTGCCCCGCCACGCGGGCAGCAGGGCGGCGCCCATCGTGATCGCCGTGCCCAGCAGCAGGCTGACCAGCACGGTCGGCCCGGTGACGGTGAGCCCGCCGAAGACCGGCGCGTCGAGCCGCGTCATCAGCTGGTTCATGCCGCCGGCCAGGGCCACGCCGATCAGCACGCCGGCCGCGGAGGCGACCAGCCCGACCAGCGCGGCCTCCAGCAGCGCCGCGCGGAACAGCTGGCCCCGGGTCGCGCCGACCAGCCGCAGCAGCGCGGTCCGCCTGGTCCGCTGGGCGAGCACGATGGCGAAGGTGTTGGCGATGACGAAGCCGGCGACCACGACGGCGACCCCGGCGAAGGTCAGCAGCACCATGTTGAACTGCTTCAGGTCGCGGACCGCGTCGGTCACGGCGTCGTCGAGGATGCGCTGCCGGGTCTTGACGGTCGCGCCGGCGCCGGCAACCTCGGCGGCCCGCTCGGCCAGCGCCCCCTCGGCCGCGCCGGGCCGGGCGGCCACCATGATCCGGTCGTAGCCCCGCTGGCCGGTCACCGCGAGGGCGTCCGCGCCGACCAGGCCGATGAACGGACCGCCGACGTCGCGGGAGGTGCCGGCCACGTCGACCGTGCCGACCAGCGTGTACGGGCGGGCCGCTCCCCCGCCGCCGCCGACGCGTACCGCGGCGCCGAGGGCGAAGCCCTCCTCCTCGGCGGTCTCGGCGTCCAGCACCACCTCTCCGGGGCGGTCGGGCAGCCGGCCGGCCACCACGTCGTACGAGCGCAGCGCCGGGTCCACGGGGATCGCGGCGAGGACGGCGTAGCCGAGCACGGGGCGGCCGTCGGCGCCGACGATCCCGCCGGAGCCGAGCAGCTCCCCCTCGGCGGCGGCGACCCCGTCGAGGGAGCGCACCTTCTCGACCAGGGCGGCAGGCAGCGGGTCGTCGGTGGCGGAGTGGACGGCGAGGTCGGTGTGCCGGTCGAACGCCCCGGCCCGGTCGTACGCGCCGGCCCGCATCCCGTCGACGAAGATCAGCGTGCCGGCGATGAACGCGACGCCGAGCACGATGGCCAGCGACGAGAGCATCAGGCGCAGCGCCTCGGCGCGGAGCTGGCGCAGGGTCGTGCGGATCACCGGGCCACCGCCTCGCTGCCGGCGGCCGGCACGCGCGCCGGGTCGAGGCCGGCCAGCGCGTCGAGCACCCGCTCGGCGGTCGGCGCGGTGAGGTCCCGTACCGGCCGGCCGTCGGCGAGGAAGACCACCCGGTCCGCGTGCCCGGCGGCCGACGGGTCGTGGGTCACCATGATCACCGTCTGGCCGAGGGTGTCGACGGCCTCGCGGAGCAGGCGCAGCACCTCGGCGCCGGAGCGCGAGTCCAGGTTGCCGGTCGGCTCGTCGGCGAAGATCACCCACGGCTTGGTGATCAGCGCGCGGGCCACCGCCACCCGCTGCTGCTGGCCGCCGGAGAGCTCGGCGGGACGGTGGCGCAGCCGATCGGCGAGCCCCACCGCGGCGACGACCTGGCGCAGCCAGGCCCGCTCCGGCCGCCGGCCGGCGATCGCCAGGGGCAGCACGATGTTCTCCTCGGCGGTCAGCGCCGGCAGCAGGTTGAACTTCTGGAACACGAAGCCGACCCGGTCGCGGCGCAGCAGGGTGAGCCGCTTGTCGTCGAGGCGGGCGAGCTCGGCGTCGCCGATGCGCACGCTGCCGGAGGTGGGCCGGTCCAGGCCGGCGAGGCAGTGCATGAGGGTGGACTTGCCGGAGCCGGACGGGCCCATGATGGCGGTGAAGCGACCGGCGGCGAAGTCGACGTCAACGCCGTCGAGGGCGACGACGGCGGCCTGGCCGGAGCCGTACCGCTTGGACAGGCCGCGGGCGGTGACCGCGACGCCGGCGGCGGCGTGGGCGGGAGGTGCGACGGACACGTGGAGCTCCCCGTGCAGATCGTGGCTGGGACGTCTCCGACGCTATGGGCGCCGCCAGCCCGGCCGCGTCCACCCGCACGCGGTGATCCCGCTGCGACCTGGGGAGTCCCTGACGGGGTGGGCCCGTACGACCTGGGTCGTAGATCGGCTCAGCCGCCGGGGGTGACCAGCCCGGTCTCGTACGCCAGCACCACGGCCTGCACCCGGTCGCGGAGCTGGAGCTTGGCGAGGATCCGTCCGACGTGCGTCTTCACCGTGGCCTCCGCGACGTGCACCCGGGTGGCGATCTCGGCGTTGGAGAGGCCCTGCGCCACCAGCAGCAGGACCTCCCGCTCGCGTTCGGTGAGCTGGCCGATCCGGGGATCCTCGGCGGGCCCCGGGCCGAGCCGGCCGGCGAACCGGTCGAGCAGGCGCCGGGTGATGGACGGGGCGACCACCGAGTCGCCCTGGGCGACCACCCGGATGGCCGCCAGCAGTTCCTCCGGCGGGACGTTCTTTAGCAGGAATCCGCTGGCGCCGGCCTGGAGCGCGGCGAACGCGTCCTCCTCGGTGTCGAAGGTGGTGAGCACCAGCACCCGGGGTGATCCGGCGGGACGGTCCCGGCAGATCCGGCGGGTCGCCTCCACCCCGTCCATGGTGGGCATCCGGACGTCCATCACCACGACGTCGGCCTCGACGCGGGCCAGCAGCCGCAGGGCGTCGGCGCCGTCGATCGCCTCGCCGACGACCTCCAGGTCCGGCTGGGAGTCCAGCACCATCCGGAAACCGGCGCGGACCAGCGCCTGGTCGTCCACGATCACCACGCGGACCGTCATGCCGCCGTCACCTCCGTCGTTCCGGACGTCGACGGTAGCGGTAGCCGCGCCTCGACCTGCCAGCCCCCGGCGAGTCGCGGCCCGGCGGTCAGGGCGCCGTCGTACACGCCGACCCGCTCGCGCATGCCGACCAGGCCGTGCCCGCCGGACGGCGCCGGGCTGACCGGGGGCCGGCCGCGCCCGTCGTCGACGACCCGGACCACCACTGCGTCCTCGGCTTGGGCGACGGTGACCTCGACGCCGGCGCCGACCCCGGCGTGCTTCAGCGCGTTGGTGAGCCCCTCCTGCACCACCCGGTAGACGGTCAGCTCCAGCCCCGGCGGCATCGGCGTCGGCTCCCCGGTGACCGTGTGCCGCGCCTGGAGTCCGGCGGCGCGGAACCGGTCGAGCAGGGCGGGGAGTTCGGCCAGCGCCAGCCGGCGGTGCTCCGGGTCGGCGGCCACCCCGGCGCCGTCGGGCTCGCCCGCCGCGCCCGGCCCGGCCCCCGCGTCCGGCGGGCTGGGCTCCCGCAGTACGCCGACCAGCCGGCGCATCTCCTCCAGCGCCTGCCGGCCGGTGTCGGCGACCACCTTGACCGCCTGGCGGGCGGTCTCCGGGTCCCGGTCGAGCATGAACCGCGCCCCGTCGGCCTGCACGATCATCACGGCCATGCTGTGTGCCACCACGTCGTGCAGTTCCCGGGCGATGCGGGTGCGCTCCCCGGCGACCGCGGCGCGCGCCTCCGCCTCGCGTTCCCGCTCCAGGGTGGCGGCCCGTTCCTCCAGGCTGAGCACGTAGAACCGGCGGGTCCGCACGTTCAGCCCGACCAGCCAGACCGCCCCGGTGACCAGGCCGTAGTAGATCGCCGTCGCCCACCAGGCGATGACGCCCTGGGTCTGGAGGCCGGCGAGCACCACCCCGACGGCGGCGCCGATCCCGGCGAGGACCCCGTCGCGGAGCCGGTCGGCGTACTTGACCACGCTGTAGAGGGCGATCAGCACCGCGACGTCGAAGGCCAGCGGCCCCCACCCGGCGACCACCTGCACCAGCGCGAGCGCCGCCACGACCAGGGCGACCGCCGACGGGTGGGCCCGGCGGAACAGCAACGCCACCGCCATCGCGGCGCCGACCAGGGTCGCCTTCCATCCGCCGGGCTGGTTCGCCAGGCCGGCGAGGGCGAGGAGCACCACCGCTACGGCGACGAGGACGTCGAAGCCGACGCCGCGCAGGGGGCGGCCGAAGATCGTGCGGTTCACGGTCACCCAGCGTACGTGCCGCAGGTCAGCGGGTCGCTCCGCCCCGATCCCGGCCGCCCGCCCGCCCGGGTCAGGACAGCAGCTCGCGCATCCGGTCGATCTCGACGGTCTGCTCGGTGGCGACGGAGTTGGCGAACTCCGACAGGGTGAGGTCGGCGCCGACCTTGAGCAGGTCCGTGGCCATCTGGACCGCGCCCTGGTGGTGCTCCGTCATCATCCGCACGAAGAGCCGGTCGAACTCGGCGCCGCGCGCCGCCGCGAGCTGCCTGATCGCCTCGGACGTCTGCATGCCCCGCATGCCGGCGTGGTCGTGCCCGGCCACCTCGGCGGACAGGCCGCGGGCCTGCAACCAGCCCCGCATCATGCCGATCTCCGGGCCCTGGCTGGCCCGGATCCGCTCGGCGAGGGCGCGCAGGGCCGGGTCGGCGGCGCGGTCGGGGGCCAGCTCCGCCATCTCCAGCGCCTGGGCGTGGTGCGGAATCATCATCCGGACGAACCAGACGTCCATCGAGTTGTGCCGGGACGTGGCCGCGTCGCGCAACTCCTCGGCCGGCCGGGTCACGGCGGCCTCGCCCGGCCGACCGGGAACGATCACCGCGGGCCGGTCCGGATCGGCCGGGGCGGACGTCGGGGCGCCGGCGGTGACCTGTGCCGCCGGAGCCGTGGCCGAGCCGTCACCGGAACGGGCCAGGACGACCACCACCACCGCGAGCAGGAGCGCGGATATGACGACGGCCAGAGCCCGCGTGCGGCGGTTGGTCATGGGCCACTCCCCCCGGTAGAGGTCATGGCGATGCTATACATCGACAGGCGAGCTTATATGTGATGTGCATCACATCGATGGAACTTATCGGAATGTAAGGTGTGCGCAATCGCCATCCCCTTGCGAAGGGCGTCGCCGATGACCAGTTTCCGCACCCTGCGGGCCAGGCGGCTCACCACCGTGAGCCTGGCCGCGGCCGGCCTTCTCCTCGCCAGTGTCGCCACCGCCACACCGGGAAGTGCCGGAGTGGCGACGCGGTCCGTGCCATCGGGCACAGTGGACACCGCCAACACCATTCCCGGCGTCGACGAGATCGTCAGCAGCCCCAACCTGCGGCAGGTCGCCAACCTGCCGAAGCAGGCGCCGCTGGACGCCACGAACAGCGACCTCGCCTTCCAGGGCGGCTACGCCTTCGCCGGCAACTACAACGGCTTCGTCGTCTACGACATCTCCCGGCCGACCGCGCCGACCGTGGTGTCGCAGGTCTACTGCCCCGGGTCGCAGAACGACATCTCCGTCCACGGCGACCTGCTGTTCCTCTCCACCGACTCCTCCCGCAGCGACGACTCCTGCAACAGCACCAGCGCGCCGGCGACGGAAAAGGCGTCCTGGGAGGGCATCAAGGTCTTCGACATCAGCGACAAGGCCAACCCGCGCTACGTCAAGGCGGTGGAGACGGCCTGCGGGTCGCACACCCACACCCTCGTGCCGGGCAAGGACCGCAAGACCGTCTACCTGTACGTCTCCTCGTACAGCCCGCGGGCGGAGTTCCCCGACTGCCAGCCCCCGCACGACTCCATCTCCATCGTCAAGGTGCCGGTGAAGTCGCCCACCGACGCGGCGGTGGTGGCCTCCCCGAACCTCTTTCCCGACGGCGGCTACCAGGGTCGGCCCGGCGGTTCGGCGACCACCGGCTGCCACGACATCACCGCCTACCCCGAGAAGGACCTCGCGGCGGGCGCGTGCATGGGTGACGGCATCCTGATGGACATCTCGGACCGGGAGGCACCGCGGCTGATCAACCAGGTCCGCGACACCGTCAACTTCGCGTTCTGGCACTCGGCCACGTTCAACAACGCCGGCACCAAGGTGATCTTCACCGACGAGCTGGGCGGCGGCGGCGCGGCCACCTGCAACGAGACCATCGGCCCCGACCGGGGCGCCGACGCCATCTACGACGTGACCGGTCGCGGTGACGCCCGGACGATGGTCTTCCGCAGCTACTACAAGATCCCCCGGACGAACGCCGACACCGAGAACTGCGTGGCGCACAACGGCTCGCTGATCCCCGTGCTCGGGCGCGACATCATGGTCCAGGCGTGGTACCAGGGCGGCATCTCCGTCTGGGACTTCACCGACTCGGCCGACCCGAAGGAGATCGCGTTCTGGGAGCGGGGCCCGCTGTCGGCCGACCGGCTGACCGGCGGCGGTTCCTGGTCCGCGTACTACTACAACGGCTACATCTACTCCAACGACATGCAGAAGGGCCTCGACGTCCTGAAGCTGACCGACTGGCGGACCTGGACGGCGAACCTCGTCCGGTACCGCGAGCTGAACGCGCAGACCCAGCCCAGCTACCTGAGCTGGTAGTCGCACACCGCGACGACGGGCCCGACCCCGCAGGGGGGTCGGGCCCGTGGTGTCCACGGTGGACGCGGCGGTCAGCCGGCCGGCGGGTACGGGTCGTTCTGGTAGGTGTACTCCGTCTCGATCTTGCCGTCGGAGGTGTGCACGACGAGCTGGCTCGGCTCGTTGCCGTGCGCCGCCCGGCGTCCCGCCTCGACGGCGAGCTGCTTGGTGTCGAACGTGCCGACGACCTGGTTGCCCTGCTCGACCTTCCAGCCGCCGCCGTT
Source organism: Micromonospora sp. NPDC023633 (assembly GCF_040640035.1). Taxonomy (NCBI): domain Bacteria; kingdom Bacillati; phylum Actinomycetota; class Actinomycetes; order Micromonosporales; family Micromonosporaceae; genus Micromonospora; species Micromonospora sp. NPDC023633. Next base: position 9,983 of record NZ_JBFABB010000171.1, read on the forward strand.
CGGCACGACGTGGTACTGGTTGCGCTTCATGTCAGTCACCCGCCTCTCGGTCAGGTCTTCCGGGATACCCGGGCCCCGGGGGCGGAAAACCCTCCCCGGTGGACAACCGTCCGCCGCCGCCACCGCGTCCAACGGTCATGCGGAGAACTCTCCTCGGCGCCGGCCTGGCCCTGGTGCTGGCCGTCGGCGCCTGCTCGACCGCGGACCCGGGGCCCGGCGCGGCGCCCCTGACGACGACCGGCACGACGACCGCGTCCCGGCAGGACGCCGACCAGGTCCGCCGGACGCTGGCCAGCCTGCGCAAGGTCGCCGACCTACCGCTGTACGAGATGACCTATGTCGGCGCGTACGACCCGACCGTGGGCACGGACGTCGCTGCGGCGGAGCCGTTCGGGTGTTCGCTCTTCGTCGCCGCCGGCGATCCCGACCGGCCGCTGTTCGCCCGCAACTTCGACTGGGACGCCAATCCGGCGCTGGTGCTGCGCACCGATCCGCCGGACGGGTACGCCAGCATCTCGGTGGTCGACATGTCCTACCTCGGGGTGGACGCCGACCCGGCCGGCGACCGCCGGCTGCTCGATGCGCCGCTGCTGCCCTTCGACGGCATGAACGAGCGCGGCCTGGCGGTCGGCCTCGCTGCGGACGACGGCGCCCGCGCCGACCGCGATCCGGGCCGGGCCACCGTCGGTTCGGTACGCGTCCTGCGACTGGTGCTCGACCGCGCGGCGACGGTCGACGAGGCGGTGGCGGTCTTCCGGCGGTACAACGTGGACTTCGCGGGCGGCCCGCCGCTGCACTACCTGATCGCCGACCGCGGCGGAGCCTCGGCCGTGGTCGAGTTCGTCGACGGCCGGTTGCGGGTCGAGCGAGGCACGGGCGGCTGGCGGGCACTGACCAACGTGCCGGTCGTCGGCGTCGCGGAGGAGCGTCGCCGCGCGGACCGCCGCTACCGGATCGTCGCCGAGGCACTCGAGGGCAGCGGCGGCGCGGCGGACGCCACCGCGGCCCTCCGGATCCTCCGCGACGTCCGGCAGGCGCACACCCGCTGGTCGGTGACGTACGACCTGCGCGGCGGGGAGATCCGGTTGACCACCGCGGCGGGCGGTGAGCACCGCTACCGGCTTCCGGTGCGGTGAGCGCCGCTCACCCGGTCGGGATCCGGTCGAGCTGCGCGTGGATCGCCTCGGGCGTCAGCGCGGGCCGACCGCCCGGATGGCCCACGGTGGCGCCGGCCGCCGCGACGGCGTGCCGCGCGACCCGCTCACGGGGCTCGCCGCGCAGCACGCCCAGGGTCAGCGCGGCGACGAAGGCGTCCCCGGCGCCGGTGTCGTCCACGGTGGGCGTCTCGCTCAGCGGCAGGAACAGCTCGCCGTCGGGCCAGACGAACGCGTTGCCCTCCCCGGCCACCTCGACGGCCAGCAGCGACGGGCCGCGACGCAGCAGCGCGCGCCCGGCGGCGAGCCCCGCCGCGGCGTCC
>NZ_JBFABB010000172.1:0-11186 GCF_040640035.1 Micromonospora sp. NPDC023633
CCGCCACCCCCTTCGGCTGGCCCGTGGACCCGGAGGTGAAGATCGCGTACGCGAGGTCGTTGGCGCACGGCCGACGGGGACGCCCGGGATCGGCGACCCGCAGGGCGGGCTGGTGCTGGCCCGCACCGCGTACGCCGGGGCACGGCGGTCGGCCAGCCCCGGCCTGCGCGCCCTGCTGCTGCACCGGGTGGCCCTGGCCGCGGCGCTGGGCGGCCGGGCGGGGGCGGCCCGACAGGCGCTCGACGCGGCCTGCCGGATGACCGAGGCGCCGGAGCCGGGCCGGGAGCCGCCGTGGCTCTACTGGCTCGACGGGCCGGAGTTGGCCGCGATGACCGGACGCACGCTGGTCGCGCTGGGCCGACCGCTTCCGGCCGAGGCGCCGCTGCACGCCGTCCGGCGGCGCGGCCCCCGCACCGCCGCGATCTACGGCGGCTGGCTGGCCCGGGGCTACCTGCAACTCGGCGAGGTGGAGCGGGCCTGCGCGGTGGCCGGTGAGGCGCTGCTCGACGCGGTCCGCGCCGGGTCGCCCCGCGCACTGGGCCAACTGGCCGAGGTACGCCGGCGGCTGGCCGGGCACGGCGACGAGCCGGCGGTACGGCGGTACCGGGCGCTCGCCGCGGCGGCCGCTCCGTACCTGCCCCGTTCGGGGCCGCCACCTGGGCCGGCCGGCCGGCGGGCTCCCGCGGGGCGTGCGGCGCGTCGGCCCCCCGGTGGCGCGACGGGGCCCGCCCCGACCGGCTAGCGTCGTGGCGTGACCCACGCTGCTCCTGTTTCCCCCGTCGACCGCGCCGGGCTGCGTCAACGGATCGACAAGGCCCTGACCGAGTTCCTCGCCAGCCAGCGCGCCTGGATGGCCGGGGTCGACGACGCCCTGGCTCCGCTCGCCGAGGCGATCGAGGCGTTCGTCCTCGGCGGCGGCAAGCGACTGCGGCCGGCGTTCGCCTACTGGGGGTTCCGGGGAGCCGGCGGGGTGGACACCGACCAGGTGGTCACCGCCCTGGCCGCGTTGGAGTTCGTGCAGGCCAGCGCGCTGATCCACGACGACCTGATGGACCGGTCCGACACCCGGCGCGGCGAGCCGGCGGTGCACCGGCGGTTCGCGGCCCGGCACCGGGCGGCCGGCTGGGGCGGCGACGCGGACGGCTTCGGCGACGCCGCGGCGATCCTGCTGGGCGACCTGTCCCTGGTCTGGTCGGACGAGCTGCTGCACTCCGCCGGGCTGGACCCGCACACGGTGGCCCGGGCCCGGCCGGTCTTCGACGCCATGCGCACCGAGGTCACCGTCGGCCAGTACCTCGACGTGCTGACCCAGGTCACCGGGGACACCTCGGTGGAGCGGGCCGGCAAGGTCGCCCGCTACAAGTCGGCGAAGTACACGGTCGAACGGCCGCTGCTGCTCGGAGCCGCGCTGGCCGACGCGTCGGCGGAGGTCCGGGCGGCGTACTCCGCGTACGGGCTGCCGCTGGGCGAGGCGTTCCAGCTCCGCGACGACGTGCTGGGGGTCTTCGGCGATCCCGCCCAGACCGGCAAGCCGGCCGGTGACGACCTCCGCGAGGGCAAGCGGACCTACCTGGTGGCGGCGGCCCTGGAGACGACCGACGGGGCGGGCCGGGAGCTGCTGCTCGGCGGGCTCGGCGACCCGGGTCTGGACGAGGCCGGGGTCGCCCGGCTGCGCGAGCTGATCGACGGCAGCGGGGCGCTGGCGCGTACGGAGCAGCGGATCGGGATGCTCACCGACACCGCGCTGGCCGCGCTGGCCGCCGTCGACCTGGACACCGAGGCCCGGCAGGCCCTGGTCGACCTGGCCATCGCCGCCACCCGCCGCGCCGACTGATCCGGCCCCGCACGCCCACGCGCACGCCCGCGCGATCCTGCACTCGTCGCCCACGCGTCGGGGCGACAGGTGCAGGATCGCGAGGGACGTGCGGGGCGAGGGTCAGAAGCCCAGGGCCTGGGCCCGGCGCTTCACCTCGCGGGCCTGGTCGCCGGCGAGCGCCTTCGCGGGGGTGCCGCCCGGCAGGGTGTCGTCCGGCTCGTAGAGCCAGCGCAGCGCGGCCTCGTCGTCGTAGCCCCCGTCGGCCAGCAGGTTGAGCACGCCGGGCAGGTGCTTGAGCACCGTCTGGTTGGCCACCAGGTCGGCCGGCATCCGGCGGACGCCGTCGCGGCGTACCGCGATCAGCTCCCGGTCCCGGATCATCTGGTGCACCTTGCTGATCGACACGTCGAGGCGCTCGGCCACGTCCGGCAGGGTCAGCCAGTCGGCGGCATCGGCGGGGCCGGCGGATTCGGGGCCGGGCACGGCCCGGTCGGCGGGTACTGAGTCGGTCACCGGACCACCCTGCCATGTCCCTCCCGGCCGGGGCCAACGGCACCCCGACGAGCCGGCTGAGCAGGGCCGGCGGGGCAGGCGAGCGCGGCGGGACAATCGTGGTCGCACCCCATCTGTAGCATCCTGTTCAACCTTCACCCCCTGGACACATAGACTCCCTGCCGATGGACACACAGGTCGCCGACACGTTGCTGGGCTCGCTGATCGACGGGCGCTACCGCATTCGCGGTCGCGTGGCCCGTGGCGGCATGGCGACCGTGTACACCGCCACCGACGAGCGCCTCGAGCGCACCGTCGCGCTCAAGATCATTCACCCGTCCCAGGCCCCCGATCCGCAGGCGCGGGTCGCGGGCTTCGTGGAGCGGTTCACCGACGAGGCGAAGACCATCGCCCGGCTGACCCACCCCAACGTCGTCGCGGTCTACGACCAGGGCACCCACTCCGGCCTGCCCTACCTCGTGATGGAGTACGTCCGCGGTCGCACCCTGCGTGACGTGCTCGCCGAGCGGCGCCGGCTCAACCCCGACGAGGCGCTGGCCATCGCCGAGCAGATGCTCGCCGCGATCGCCGCCGCGCACCGGGCGGGGCTGGTGCACCGCGACGTGAAGCCGGAGAACGTGCTGGTCGCCGAGGCCCCCACCGGCGGCCCGGCCAACCTGGTCGACAGCGTGGTCAAGGTCGCCGACTTCGGGCTGGCCCGGGCGGTCGAGGCGAGCGCCGACGACGAGAACGGCAACCAGTTGATGGCCACGGTCGCGTACGTGGCCCCGGAACTGGTCACCGAGGGGCACGCCGACCCCCGCACCGACGTCTACTCCGCCGGCATCGTGCTGTTCGAGATGCTCACCGGCCGGGTGCCCTACGACGGGGACCGCCCGGTCGACGTCGCCTGGCAGCACGTCGACAAGGACGTCCCGGCGCCGTCGACCCTGGTGCCCGGCCTGCCCAAGGCGCTCGACGAGCTGGTCGCCCGGGCCACCCGGCGTGAGCCGGGCGCCCGTCCGACCGACGCCGGCGCGCTGCTGGCCGAGGTGCAGGCGGTCCGCGACGACCTGGGCGACGCGAACACGCGTACCGCCGTGTTGCGCCGGGTGTCCGACGAGCCGATGGCCGGGCCGACCATGATGGTCGCGGCGGTCCGGCCGGCCGAGCGGCCCGCCTGGGCCCGGCTGCCCGAGGGCGGCGGCCCCCGGGGCGGCCGTCGCCGGGCCGAGCCCGAGGAGGGCGAGAGCCTGTGGTCGCGGCTGTCCGCGCTGCGCACCCGGGTCATGGGCGACCCGCGGGGCCGCACGGCGGTCATCGCCGCCGTGGTGGTGCTGGTCCTGGTGGCCGCCGTCGGCGGCTGGTGGCTCGCGGCCGGGCGCTACACGGAGGCGCCGCAGCTGGTGGCCATGACCAAGGCCGACGCGGAGGCGCAGGCCGCCCGCGCCGGGGTCGTCCTCAGCTACGCCGAGCCGCGCTACGACGAGAAGGTCCCGAAGGACGCCGTCCTGGCGCAGGACCCGGTCTCCACCACCCGGATCGTCAAGGGCGGCACGATCACGCTGACCCTCTCGCTGGGCCCGGAGCGGTTCCCGGTGCCCGACGTGGTGGGCAAGGAGTTCGAGCTCGCCGAGGCGGACCTGCTCGACGCGAAGCTGGTGGTGGCGAAGGGCGCCGCCCGCTACGACGACAACCTGCCCGCGGGCGTCGTGATGGACACCGACCCGAAGGTCGGCACCGAGGTGAAGCCGGGCGACAAGGTCACGGTCGTCCTGAGCAAGGGCAAGGCCCCGATCTCGGTGCCGAACCTGGTCGGCAAGAGCCTGGGCGAGGCCCGGACGATCCTCGCCCAGCTGGGCCTGGTGCTGGTGGAGCCGCCCACCTACAAGGACTCCGACAAGCCCAGGGACGAGATCCTCGGGCAGAGCCCGGCGGACGGCACCGGGGTGGAGCGGGGCGCGAAGGTCAAGCTGGAACTCAGCAAGGGCCCGCCGCTGGTCGCCGTGCCCCGGGTCATCGACCTGCCCTGTCAGCAGGCCAAGCAGCTGCTCGAGAGCCAGGGCTTCCCGGTGGCGATCCAGTTCAACCCGAACGGCATCACCCGCTTCCAGAACCCGCCGGAGAACACGCAGGTGCCGCCGGGCACCCCGGTCACCCTCGGGTGCATGTAGTGATGCCGGTGCAACACCGGCCGGTCGGCTCGCACACGCCCACCTCGGGCGGCCTGGCGAGAGCCGCCCTGCCGTACGCCGACGCGGCCGGCTCGCAGGTCGTGCAGGTCTACGTGTCCAACTCGCGGGGCTGGGCGCTGCCGCCCGGCGACCCGGCCCAGGACGTGTCGTTCCGCGACGGCTGCGACGAGCGGGGCATCCCTGTCTTCATTCACGCGTCGCTGCTGGTCAACCTCGGCTCCCCCACCGCGAACACGGTCGAGCGTTCGGCGGAGACGCTCGCCCACGCGCTGCGCCGGGGCCGGGAGATCGGCGCCAGGGGCGTGGTCTTCCACGCCGGCAGCTCGGTCGACGAGGGGCACGCCGAGGCCGCGATGCGGCAGGTACGCGAGACGCTGCTACCGCTGCTCGACGAGGCTGCGGCGGTGGACGGCCCGCGGCTGCTGGTCGAGCCGAGCGCGGGCGGGGGTCGCTCGCTCGCCTCCCGGCTGGAGCAGCTCGGGCCCTATCTCGACGCGGTGGACCGGCACCCCTGGCTCGGGGTCTGCTTCGACACGTGCCACGCCTGGTCCGCGGGGCACGACCTGGCCGTCGAGGGCGGCATGACCGCGACGCTGGACACGCTCGTGGCGACGGTCGGGGCCGACCGGCTGCGGCTGGTGCACGCGAACGACTCGAAGGACCTCTGCGGCTCCACCCGGGACCGGCACGAGAACATCGGCAAGGGCAGCATCGGCGAGCCGGCGTTCGCCGAGCTGATGGCGCATCCGGCCACCGCCGGCGTCCCGGTCGTGGTGGAGACCCCCACGGAGAAGCACGTCGGCCACGCCGTCGACATCGCCACCCTCAAACGCCTGCACCCCTGAGAGGTCGCCCGTCGGGGACCGACGCGGGCACGCCGCCGGCGAGCCGCGGGCCGGCCTCCGCCAGCGAGTCCCAGGCGACCTCGACGCCCCCTCGACCGGCGGGTCGTGACGCGGGCCCGCCGACGGGGCGGTCAGCCCCGCAGGATGCGGGTGAGGACCTCGACGGCGCGGTCGATGCCGGCGTCGTCGACGTCCATGTGGGTGACCAGTCGGGCCGTGCGGGGGCCGAGCACCGAGACCAGGACGCCCTCGGCGCGGGCGGCGGCGGCCAGGGAGTGCGCGTCCAGCGGCGCCTTGCTCAGGTCCAACGGCACCAGGTTGGTCCGGACGGTCGTGGCCAGCACCCCGAACGGGGCGATCGCCTCGGCGAGCCGGGCCGCCCGGGCGTGGTCGGCGGCGAGCCGGTCGACGTGGTGCGCCAGCGCGTACCGGCCGGCGGCGGCCAGGATGCCGGCCTGCCGCATACCGCCGCCCATCCGCTTGCGGACGAACCGGGCCCGCTCGATCTTGTCGGCGCTGCCGACGACCAGCGAGCCGACCGGCGCGCCGAGCCCCTTGGAGAGGCAGACCGAGAGGGTGTCGAAGAGGGCGCCGTAGTCGGCCAGCGGCACGCCGTCGGCGACGTGCGCGTGCCAGATCCGGGCGCCGTCGCAGTGCAGCGCGGCCTGCGCGTCGTCGGCGACCCGGCGCAGCTCGCGCAGGGTCGCCAGCGGGATGACCCCGCCGCCGCCCCGGTTGTGGGTCTGCTCGACGGCGATCGCCCGGGTGGGCACCGCCCAGTAGCCGTCCGGGCGGACCATGGCGGCGACCGCGTCCGGGTCGACGTCCGCGCCGACCGCCGGCCAGGTCCGCGAGGAGATGCCGCCGTACGCCGCGGCGGCCCCGATCTCGTACGTCACCACGTGCGCGTCGGCGTCGCAGAGCAGTTCGTCGCCCGGCGGCACCACCAGTTGCAGGGCGATCTGGTTGGCCATCGACCCGCTCGGGGCGAACAGCGCCGCCTCGTGCCCGAACAGCGCGGCGACCTCCGCCTCCAGCGCGTTGACGGTCGGGTCCTCGCCGTAGACGTCGTCGCCGACCTCGGCGGCGGCCATCGCCTCCCGCATCCCGGCGGTCGGCCGGGTGACGGTGTCGGAGCGTAGATCGACGGGTGAGTCAGCCACTGTCGTCCCTTCGGCCGCCGACTGCGGGGCTCGCAAGCTCACTCCTCGCGTCAGCCACGGAGCATCTCCGCCACGAGGAAAGCCAGCTCCAGCGACTGCTGGGTGTTCAGTCGCGGGTCGCAGGCGGTCTCGTACCGGCCGGGCAGGTCGAGGTCCTCGATGCCCTGGGCGCCGCCGAGGCACTCGGTGACGTCCTCGCCGGTCAGCTCCACGTGCAGGCCGCCGGGGTGGGTCTCCAGGCCCCGGTGCACCTCGAAGTAGCCGAGCACCTCGTCGACGATGCGGTCGAAGTGCCGGGTCTTGTAGCCGTTGGACGACTCGTGCGTGTTGCCGTGCATCGGGTCGCACTGCCAGACCACCTTGGCGCCGGCGGCGGTCACCTTCGCCACGATCGGCGGCAGGGCGTCGCGGACCCGGTGGTTGCCCATCCGGCTGATCAGGGTGAGCCGGCCGGGGACGTTCTCCGGGTTGAGCTTCTCGCAGAGCTCGATCGCCTCGTCCGGGGTCGTCGTCGGGCCCAGCTTCACGCCGATCGGGTTGGCGATGCGGGAGATGAAGTCGACGTGCGCCCCGTCGATCTGCCGGGTGCGCTCGCCGATCCACAGGAAGTGCCCGGACAGGCCGTACGCCCGGCGGTCGGAGACCCGGGTCAGCGCCCGGTCGTACTCCAGGGCGAGGGCCTCGTGCGAGCAGTAGAGGGTGACGGTGCGCAGCGCCTCGTCGTCGGTCATCCCGCAGGCCCGGATGAAGGCCAGCGCCCGGTCGATCTCCCGGGCGATCGCCTCGTAGCGCTCACCGGCCGGGGAGTTCTTGACGAAGCCCTTGTTCCAGTCGTGCACCGCGTGCAGGTCGGCCAGCCCGCCGGCCAGGTACGCGCGGAGCATGTTCATCGCGGCGGCCGAGTTCGCGTACGCCCGGATCATGCGCTGCGGGTCGGCGGCCCGCGCCTCCGGCGTCGCCTCCAGCGAGTTGATCATGTCGCCGCGGTAGGCGGGCAGGCCGCGCGCGTCGGTCGGCAGCGACCGGGGCTTGGTGTACTGCCCGGCGACCCGGGCCACCTTGACCACCGGCAGCGAGGCGCCGTAGGTGAGCACGATCGCCATCTGGAGCAGGGTGCGGGCGTTGGCCAGCAGGTGGCTCTCGGTGTTGTCGACGAAGGTCTCCGCGCAGTCGCCGCCCTGGAGCAGGAACGCCTTGCCCTCGCACACCAGCGCCAGCCGCTGCCGCAGCTGGTCGACCTCGTAGGGCGCCACCACCGAGGGCACGGTGTCGAGCACCTTGCACACCTCGGCGACGCCCGCCGGATCCGGCCAGGGCGGGGTCTGCGCGCGCGGCAGCTCCCGCCAGCGGTCGAGGCCGAGGGCCGCGTCCTCGGCGGAGTCGACGGTCGGACGGCTGGTCTGCAGCCCAGGGCTGCCCACCGCGGGATGGCTCAGCTGATGCCACTCATGGCGCATGACAGGAAGCGTACGGCGACCGGCCCGGCGACCGACCGGCGAGGGGGATGGTTCCGGCAGGTGAGAGCGGATTCACCCAGGCGCAGGTCAGGCGGTGGCGGCAGGGGCCGGGGTGTTGCCGCCCGGCGCCTCGGCCGCGATGCACCAGTCGGCGCCGTCGCGGGTGACCGTGAACAGCAGCGGCCGGGTGATCGTGCGGGAGCCGGCGGTGACCGAGATCGAGGTGCTCACCTCCTGGCCCCGGGGACCGGGGCGGATGTCGGTGATCTCGACCTGGGGCACCGTGAAGTGGTCGGCGAAGTCGCCGTTGGGGCCGGTCGCGGCGGCGTCGAAGCTCTCCTGGAGGGCGGCGCAGAGCTGGCTGCGCCCGGCCGCGACGTCCTTGGCGGTCATCGCGTCGAGGTAGGCCTGCACCCGCTCCCGCGACTTCGTGGTGGCCTCCTCGGCCGGGGCCCGCCCGGGTCTGGTCGCCGGGTCCTCCTCCTCGCCGATACCGCAGCCGAGCAGGGCGAGGGGCAGGGTCCCGAGCAGCGCGGCGCCCGCCGCCAGCCTCCCGCGCGTCGCGCGCATCGCCACCTCCGTCGCCGTGGACATCGAGCCCGTTGAGCGGCGAGTCTGTCACATCGACACATGTCCCCGGACGCCGCCGCGCCCGAACCCGGCGGTCCGCGCGCGACGTGCCCGTGCCCGGACGCCACCAGCGCCCGGCCGGGTCGACGCCGGACGCATCCCGCGCCGAGCGGGCACGGCCGACGGGGAGGGACCGGTGCATGGTCCCTCCCCGCCGTGTGGGTGGTGCGTCGGCGCTCGGCTCAGCCGAGACCGCCCTTGATGGCGCCGATCAGCTCGCCGTTGCTGGTGTCACCGGAGAGCTCCCAGAAGAAGGCGCCACCGAGGCCCTGGTTCTTCGCGTACGTCATCTTGCCGTTGATCGTGGAGGGGGTGTCGTAGCTCCACCAGTTGCTGCCGCACTTGGCGTACGCCGTACCGGCGATCGTGCCGGTGGCCGGGCAGGTGTTCTTGAGGACCTTGTAGTCCTCGATGCCCTGCTCGTAGGTGCCCGGGGCGGGGCCGGTGGCGGTGCCGCCGGGCGCCGTCTGGGTCACCCCGGTCCAGCCCCGACCGTAGAAGCCGATGCCGAGCAGCAGCTTGTCGGACGGGATGCCCTTGCTCTTGAGCTTCTGGATCGCCGCGTCGGACCAGAAGCCCTGCTGCGGGATGCCGGCGTACGAGGTGAGCGGGGAGTGCGGGGCGGTGGGGCCCTGCGCGTTGAAGGCGCCGAAGTAGTCGTACGTCATCGGCATGATCCAGTTGAGGTGCGGCGCGGCGCCGGCGTAGTCGGTGGCGTCGATCTTGCCGCCGTTGCTGCCGTCCGCCGTGATCGCGGCGGTGACCAGCGCCGACGAGCCGAACTTCGAGCGCAGCGCGCTTACCACGTTCTTGAAGGCGTTCGGGCCGCTGCTGTCGCAGGTGAGCCCGCAGGCGTTCGGGTACTCCCAGTCGACGTCGATGCCGTCGAAGACGTCCGCCCAGCGCGGGTCCTCGACCAGGTTGTGGCAGCTCTCGGCGAACGCGGCCGGGTTCTGCGCGGCCTGGGTGAAGCCGCCGGACCAGGTCCAGCCGCCGAAGGACCAGATCACCTTCAGGTTCGGGTACATCTTCTTGAGCTTGCGCAGCTGGTTGAAGCTGCCGCGCAGCGGCTGGTCCCAGGTGTCGGCGACGCCGTCGACGCTGTCCGCCGCCGTGTAGGCCTTCTCGTAGTCGGCGTAGCTGTCACCGATGGTGCAGCGGCCACCGGTGGTGTTGCCGAAGGCGTACAGGATGTGGGTCAGCTTGGCGGCCGAGCCGCTGGTGTGGATGTTCTTCACGTGGTAGTTGCGGGCGTAGACGCCCCACTGCGCGAAGTAGCCGACGACCTTCTTGCCACCCGGGCCCGGCGGCGGGGTGGTGGGCGGGGGCGTGGTCGGCGGCGGGGTGGTGGGCGGCGCCGTGGTCGGCGGGGTGGTGGTGGGCGGTGCGGTGGTGGGCGGCGGGGTGCCGCCGCCGCACGGCGCGCCGTTGATCGTGCAGTTCAGCGGCGCCTTGTACGCGCCGGTGCCGTTGTAGCCCCAGCTGAACGCGGCGCCCGCCGCGATCGGGCCGGCCCAGCTCTTCTTGACCGCGACGTAGTGGTCGCCGGTGCGCGTGACGTCGGCGTCCCAGGAGCTGCTGATGCTGGTGCCCGACGGCAGGTCGAACTCGATGCGCCAGGTGCTCACCGGGGCACTCGTCCCGTTGGTGATGGTCACCCGCGTCTCGTGACCGGTCCCCCAGTCCTGCGCCTTGGCGAATCCGGCGGTCACGCTGCCGGCGCCGAACGCACTGGCCATCGGGACCGTGGCGGCGGTCACCGCCATCACGGCGCCGACCCAGAGGGCCCGGCGGAGCGATCTCTTCATGCGGCGTCTCCCTAAACAGTTAGGAAACTTTCCAGATTGATGGTGAGACGCTACTCACGCCGTCATCGCTTCGTCAAGATGTGCATGTATCGATTTACATTGGGAGCGCGCCCAGCCCTGCCGGACGCCCCTCCGGATGGCGGTCGGCGACGGCCCGGCGACGACGCGTAGCCTCGGCCCATGACCGTCTTCGACATCCGGATCGACGCCCTGGCCGGCGGCCCGGCCGACCTCGCGCAGTACCGCGGACGCGCGCTGCTGGTGGTCAACGTCGCCTCGCGCTGCGGCCTCACCCCCCAGTACGCCGGCCTCCAGGCGCTGCACGACGAGTACGCCGACCGCGGCCTGGTGGTGCTCGGCGTGCCCTGCAACCAGTTCGCCGGCCAGGAGCCGGGCAGCGCCGCCGAGATCAGCGACTTCTGCCAGGTCAACTACGGGGTGAGCTTCCCGCTGACCGAGAAGGTCGACGTGAACGGCCCGGACCGCCACCCGCTCTACGCGGCGCTGGTGGGGACCGCCGACGCCGAGGGCCACACCGGCGACGTGCGGTGGAACTTCGAGAAGTTCCTCGTCGCCCCGGACGGCACGGTGGCCGCCCGGTTCGCGCCCACCGTCGAGCCCGGCTCGGCCGACCTGCGCGCCGCGATCGAGAAGGTGCTGCCGCCGGCGGCCTGAGCAGCCCGAGCCCGCCCCGCGCCTCGGGTGTGGTCACGATCGCCTGGGCCCGGCGCACTGGGTCGCCCTGGCCGGCAATGGCTGGCACTCCGTATGAGATTCCGC
>NZ_JBFABB010000173.1:0-11018 GCF_040640035.1 Micromonospora sp. NPDC023633
ACGTCGTCGAACGCGGCGGCGAAGACCGGGTACGCGGCGGCGAGTTCGGCGCCCATGCCCAACCGCTGCGCCCCCTGACCCGTGAACAGGAACGCCAGGCCGCCGGTGTCGGGGGTGCCGGTGACCAGGTTGGCGGCGCTGCCGCCGGCGGCCAGCGCGGTGAGGCCGTCGAGGAGTTCCTGCCGGTCGGCCCCGGCGACGGCGGCCCGGTGGGTGAAGGAGACCCGGCCCGCCAGGGAGCGGCCGACGTCGGCGACCGCCAGGTCGGGGTGGGCGGTGAGGTGGTCGTGCAGGCGGCGGGCCTGGTCGCGCAGGGCCTGCTCGGAGCGGGCCGACAACAGCCACGGCACCACCGGCGGCGGCGTGCTGCCGGCGGCGGCCTCCGGGGCGGCGGCGGGCGGCTCCTCGATGATCACGTGCGCGTTCGTCCCGCTGACGCCGAACGAGGACACCCCCGCGCGGCGCGGGTGGCCGTTCGGCTGCCACTCGGCCGCCTCGGTCAGCAGCGCGACCGAGCCCGCCGACCAGTCCACCTTCGGGGACGGCTCGTCGACGTGCAGCGTGCGCGGCAGCAGCCCGTGGCGCAGGGCGAGGACCATCTTGATGACGCCGCCGACGCCGGCGGCGGCCTGGGCGTGGCCGATGTTGGACTTGAGTGAGCCCAGCCAGAGCGGTTGTTCGCGGTCCTGGCCGTAGGTGGCGAGGATGGCCTGGGCCTCGATGGGGTCGCCGAGGGTGGTGCCAGTGCCGTGGGCCTCGACGGCGTCCACCTGGTCGGGCGTCAGGCTGGCGTTGGCGAGCGCGGCGCGGATCACCCTTTGCTGGGAGGGCCCGTTGGGGGCGGTCAACCCGTTGGAGGCGCCGTCCTGGTTCACCGCCGAGCCACGCACCACCGCGAGCACCCGGTGGCCGTTGCGCCGTGCGTCGGAGAGCCGCTCGACCACCAGTACGCCGACGCCCTCCGCCCAGCCGGTGCCGTCGGCGGCGGCGGCGAACGACTTGCAGCGGCCGTCCGGCGACAGCCCTCGCTGCCTGGAGAACTCGACGTAGAGGCTGGGCGTGGACATGACGGTCACGCCGCCGGTCAGCGCGAGTGAGCACTCGCCGGAGCGCAGCGCTTGCACGGCGAGGTGCAGGGCGACCAGCGACGACGAGCAGGCGGTGTCGACGGTGACCGCCGGCCCCTCCAGCCCGAACGTGTACGCCACCCGGCCGGAGGCGACGCTGCCGGCGGTGCCGGTGCCCCAGAACCCCTCGACACCGTCGGGCACCGCGCTCGCCCCGGCGGCGTAGTCGTGCGTCATGAGGCCGGCGAAGACGCCGGTGGGTGAGCCGCGCAGTGCGTCCGGCCGCAGGCCGGCGTTCTCCAGCGCCGCCGAGCAGGTTTCCAGGAAGATCCGCTGCTGCGGGTCCATCGCCAGCGCCTCGCGAGGGCTGATGCCGAAGAACTCCGCGTCGAACCCGGCCGCGTCGAGCAGGAAGCCGCCCTGGTCGACGTAGCTGGTGCCGGGGGTGTCCGGGTCGGGGTCGAACAGGGTGTCCAGCTGCCAGCCACGGTCGGTCGGGAAGCCGGTGATGCCCTCGCGGCCGTCGACGAGCAGCTGCCACAGCTCGTCCGGCGAGGTGACGCCGCCGGGGTAGCGGCAGGCCATGCCGACGATCGCGATGGGCTCGTCGGTGGGTCGGGCGGCGACCGTCGCGGCGGCGGGTCGCGGCTCCTCCTCCCGGCCGCCCAGCTCGCCCCGCAGGTACTCGACGAGGACCTCCGGGGTGGGGTAGTCGAAGGTCAACGTCGCGGGCAGGCGCAGGCCCGTCGCGGTGTTGAGCCGGTTGCGCAACTCGACGGCCATCAGCGAGTCGAAGCCGAGCTGACGGAACGGCTCGGATACGGAGACGGCGTCCACGTCCGGCTGGGCGAGCACGGTCGCGACCTGCGTACGCACGATGTCGAGCAGCAGTCCGCGCTGCTCCTGTTCGCTGCGGCCGGCCAGCTCGCGGGCCAGCGCGGTGGCGCCCGGGCGGGTCGCGGTCTGCCGCCGCCGCGGCACCCTGGCCAGGCCGTGCAGCGGGGGCGCGGCGTTCGGCGCGGCGCGTACCGCGGCGACGTCGATGGTGACGGGCGTCAGGTGCGCCTCGTCGGAGCGGCACGCGGCGTCGAACAGCGCGAGCCCCTCCTCGACGCTGTGCGCGAGCAGACCGCCGCGCGCGATCCGGGCCAGGTCGGCCTCGCCGAGCTGGCTGGTCATCTCGCTCTCCTGCGCCCACAGGCCCCAGGACAGCGAGAGTCCCGCCCGGCCCGCGGCCCGTCGCTGTACGGCCAGGCCGTCGAGGAACGCGTTCGCCGCCGCGTAGTTCGCCTGCCCGGCGGTGCCGATGACGCTCGCGACGGAGGAGTAGAGCACGAACAGCTCGACGTCGCCGGCCAGCTCGTGCAGGTGGAGCGCGGCGTCGACCTTGGGCCGCAGGACGGCGTCGACACGTTCGGGCGTGAGCGACTCCAGGATGCCGTCGTCGAGCACGCCCGCGGTGTGGACCACGCCCGCCAGCGGCCGGGAGAGCCCGGCGAGCAGCGCGGCCAGCGCCTCGCGGTCGGCGGTGTCGCACGCGACGACGTCGACCGTGGTGGCGCCGAGGGCGGCCAGCTCCTCGGTCAGCTCGGCGGCGCCGGGCGCGTCTCCGCCGCGCCGCGAGACGAGGAGCAGGTGTTCCGCGCCGTGCCGGGTGACCAGGTGACGGGCGAGCGCGGCGCCGAGCGTACCGGTGCCGCCGGTGATCAGGACCGTGCCGGCCGGGTCGAACAGCCGGCGCTCGGCGGCGGCGGAGGCGTGCCGCGCGAGCCGCGGCACGGTCAGCGCCCCGTCGCGGATGGCGAGCTGCGGCTCCCCGGTGGCGAGCGCGGCGGCGAGGGCGCGCTCGGACTTGTCGGTGCCGTCGGTCTCGACGAGGACGAAGCGGTCCGGGTGCTCGGTCTGGGCGGAGCGGACCAGGCCCCACGCCGCGGCGCCCGCGAGGTCGCCGCCGCGGGTGACCACGGCCAGCCGCGCGGTGCCGGCCGCGGCCCGCTGGACCGTCGCCAGCGTGTCGTACAGGGACCGCCGTACGGCGTCGGCGGTGTCGCCCGCCTCGACGCGGAACACCTCGACGTCGGGCGTGCCGGTGCCGGTCGGGGCGCTCACGGGCACCCAGTCCGTGCGGTACAGCGCGGCGGCGGGGCCGCTCGCGCCGGCCAGTCCGTTCGTCGTGACCGGGCGGACCACGACCGCGTCGGCGCTCAGCACCGGGTTGCCGTCGTCGTCGGTGGTGCTCACCCGCAGGGTGTTCTCGCCGGCCGGGGTCAGCCGGACCCGCAGCGCCGAGGCCCCTCGGCGGTGCAGCCGCACCCCGCGCCAGGAGAAGGGCAGCCACGCCCGGCCGGCCTGGTCCCCGCCGCCGGCGACGTGCAGCACGAGCGGGTGCATGGCGGCGTCGAGCAGCGCCGGGTGTACGCCGTAGCGCACGGCGGCCGGCTCGTCCTCGGCGCGCAGGGTGGCCCGGGCGAACAGTTCGTCGCCGCGCCGCCACACCTCCTGGACGCCCTGGAAGGCGGGGCCGTAGCAGAAGCCGCGCGCCAGCAGCCAGCCGTAGAAGTCGCCGACATCGACGGGCTCCGCGCCGGGCGGCGGCCACTCCTCCGCCACCGGGGCCGGCGCGGGTGCGTCGGCCAGCGTGCCCGAGGCGTGGCACGTCCACTCCGCGCCCGGCGTGTGCCCGGCCGGCTGGGAGTACACGCCGAACTCGCGGCGGCCCTGCTCGTCGGGTCGGCCGACCCACACCTGGATGTTGACCCGCTGCTGTTCGGTCATCGTCAGCGGGGCCTGGAGGGTGAGTTCCTCGATCGTGCCGCTGCCGGTGTGCTCGGCGGCGTGCGCGGCCAGCTCGAGGAACGCGGTGCCGGGCAGCAGGACCGTGTCGAGGACGGCATGGTCGACCAGCCAGGGCTGCTCGCGCAGGGAGAGCCGCCCGGTGAGCACGAGCCGGTCGGTGTCGACGACGCCCAGCACCGCGCCGAGCAGCGGGTGGCGTGCCGCGGTGAGGCCGGCCGCGCCCACGTCGCCCCCGCCAGCGGGCCGCAGCCAGTACGACCTGCGCTGGAACGGGTACGTCGGCAGTTCGACGGGCCGGGCGTCGGGGAAGTAGGCGTCGGCGTCGGGGGCGGTGCCGGTGGTGAAGAGGTGCCCGACGGCCCTGGCGAGGGTGTGGGTCTCCGGTTGTCCCCGGCGCATGGTGGCGATGCCGGTGGCGTCGCCGGTGGTGGTGGCGAGGACGGTGTCGGGGCCGATCTCCAGGAAGGTGTCGACGTGGTGGTCGGTGGTGAGGTTCCAGACGGCGTCGCGGAAGCGGACGGCCCGGCGGACCTGGTTGACCCAGTGCTCGGGGGTGGAGCGCAGCGGTCGTCCGTCGACGGTGGAGATCAGCCCGATGCGGGGTTCGTGGTGGGTGATGGACTCGGCGACGGCGCGGTAGTCGTCGAGCATCGGGTCCATCAGGTGCGAGTGGGCGCCCAGCGGGATCGGCAGCCGCTTGGTCTTGTGCCCCAGCGCGGCGAGCTGCTCGGCGGCGGCGAGGGTGGCGGCCTCGTCGCCGGAGATGACCAGGTCGGTGGGGGTGTTGATGGCGGCGATGCCGACCTGGTCGCCGAGGTACGCGGTGACCTGCTCCTCGGTGGCCTGGACCGCGACCATCGCGCCGCCCAGCGGCAGGGCCGCCATGAGCGTGGCGCGGGCGGCGACGAGCTTCGCGGCGTCGGCGAGTGACCAGACGCCGGCGACGTACGCGGCGGAGAGCTCGCCGAGGGAGTGCCCCGCCACGAAGTCGGGGCGGATGCCCCACGACTCGACGAGCCGGTGCAGGGCGACCTCGAAGGCGAACAGGGCGGGCTGCGTGTACGCGAACCGGTGCAGGTCGTCGCTGCGGATGATCTCGCGTACCGGCCGGTCGAGGTGCCGGTCCAGCTCGGCGCAGGCCTCGTCGAAGGCGCTCGCGAAGACGGGGTACGCGGCGGCGAGTTCGGCGCCCATCCCGAGGTACTGGGCACCCGTACCGGTGAACAGGAACGCCAGCCCGCCGGAGCCGGCGGTGCCGGTCAGCACGTCGGGCGCACTCCCACCGGCGGCGAGGGCGGCGAGGCCGTCGAGCATGTCCTGCCGGGTGGCGCCGGTGACGGCGGCCCGGTGGCCAAAGGTGACCCGGGTGGTGACGAGGGACCGACCGACGTCGGCGACCGACAGCTCGGGCCGGTCGGCGAGGTGGTCGTGCAGCCGGCGGGCCTGCTCCCGCAGGGCCGGCTCGGAGCGGGCCGACAACAGCCACGGCAGCACCGGCGGCGCGCCGGCCGGGGTGGCGTCCGGGGCGGAGGTGGCCTCCGGGGCGGCGGGCGGCTCCTCGATGATCACGTGCGCGTTCGTGCCGCTCATGCCGAAGGACGAGACGGCGGCCCGGCGCGGACGGTCGCCGGCGGGCCACGCGACCGGCTCGGTCAGCAGCGCCACCGCCCCGGCCGACCAGTCCACCTTGCGGCTCGGCTCCGAGACGTGCAGGGTGCGCGGCAGCAGCCCGTGGCGCAGGGCGAGGACCATCTTGATGACGCCGCCGACGCCGGCGGCGGCCTGCGTGTGGCCGATGTTCGTCTTCAGCGAGCCCAGCCAGAGCGGTCGTTCGCGGTCCTGGCCGTAGGTGGCCAGGATGGCCTGGGCCTCGATGGGGTCGCCGAGGGTGGTGCCGGTGCCATGGGCCTCGACGGCGTCCACCTGGTCGGGCGTCAGGCCGGCGTTGGCCAGGGCCGCCCGGATCACCCGCTGCTGCGACGGCCCGTTCGGGGCGGTGAGGCCGTTGGAGGCGCCGTCCTGGTTCACGGCGGAGCCGCGGACGACGGCCAGCACCCGGTGGCCGTTGCGCCGGGCGTCGGAGAGCCGCTCGACCACCAGCACGCCGGCGCCCTCGCCCCAGCCGGTGCCGTCGGCGTCGTCGGAGAACGCCTTGCACCGCCCGTCGGGGGAGAGGCCGTTCTGCCGGGAGAACTCGGTGAACGTGTCCGTGCCGGACATCACGGTCACCCCGCCCGCCAGCGCCATCGCGCACTCGCCGGAGCGCAGCGCGCGTACGGCCAGGTGCAGGGCGACAAGCGACGCCGAGCAGGCCGTGTCGACGGTCATCGCCTGGCCCTCCAGGCCCAGGGCGTACGCGATCCGGCCGGACGCGACGCTGCCGTGGGTGCCGGTGATGAGGAAGCCGTCGACGCCGTCGTCCTCGCTGTGCCCGAGCCGGCCGTAGTCCTGCACGTGCATGCCCGTGAAGACGGCGGTGTCGCTGCCGCGCAGCGAGGCCGGCGGGATGCCGGCGTGCTCCAGCGCCTCCCACGCGGTCTCCATCAGCACCCGCTGCTGCGGGTCCATCGCCAGCGCCTCGCGGGGGCTGATGCCGAAGAACTCCGCGTCGAACTCGTCCGCGTCGTACAGGAAGCCGCCGGCGGTCGCGCTGCACGTGCCCGGCCCGTCACCCGCGAACAGCGCCGCGAGGTCCCAGCCGCGGTTGGTCGGGAACTCGCCGACCGCGTCCACGCCCCCCTCGACCACCCGCCACAGGTCGTCCGGGGAGGCGACGCCGCCGGGGTAGCGGCAGGCCATGCCGACGATCGCGATGGGCTCGGTGTCGTCGTGGGCCTCGACGGCGGTCGGTTCCGCGTCGGCCACGCCCAGGCCCAGGGCGTCGAGCAGGTGGCTGGCGACGATGTCGGGGGTCGGGTAGTCGAAGACCAGGCTCGCCGGCAGGTTCAGGCCGGTCACGGCGCAGAGCCGGCTCCGCAGCTGCACGGCGGTGAGCGAGTCGAAGCCGAGCTGGCGGAACGGCGTCTCGACCTCGATCGTCGCGGGCGCCTGGTCCCGCAGGACCTCGACGGTGGCGGCCCGCACGACGTCGCGCAGCAGGCCGAGCCGGTCGGCCTCCGGCACCGCCAGCAGCCGCTCGGTGAGGGCGGCCCGGGTGCCCTCGGGGTCGACCTCGGCGGCCACCACGGGACGCGCGGCGACCACACAGGGCTCGCCCGCCGCCAGCGCGGCGTCGAGCAGGGCGGCACGTCGCGCCACGGGCAGTTCGGCGAAGCCGGGCGCGCTCCACGCCACGGAGACGCCGGGCAGGTCGCGGGCGCGGCGGTGCCGCACCAGCGCGTCGGCGACGGCGGTGTCCCGGTCGCCGGAGAGCAGCACGAGCGCGGTGCCGGCGTGCCCGGGCGTCGCCTCGTGCAGGGCCAGCAGCTCCTCGGCCGTGAGGTCCACCGCCACGACGGTGGTGACCGGCCGGTCGGCGAGCACGGCCGCCAGCGCCACCCGGTCGAACGGCACGCCCGGGTGCACGGTCGTCCCGGCGCCGAGGGCCGCCAGCTCGGCTGGCGCGCCGGCGGGAACGTCGTCCGGCCCCACCAGGACCAGGTCGCGTACGTCGTGGGCCGCCACGAGGTGGCGGGCCAGCGTCGCGTCGTACGAGCGGGCGACGAGCGCGACCGTACCCCGCAGCGGCGCGTCGCCGGGCCGGGCGGGGACGGCCGCGTACCGGGGCACGAGCAGTTCGCCCGCGCGTACGGCCAGCACGTCCTCACCGGCGGCCACGGCGGCGCCCAGCAGGTCCGCGGTGACCTCGTCGGCATCCACTAGCACGAGCCGGCCGGGGCGGCGGAGCTGGTGGGCCCGCGCCACCGCCCAGGCGACGGCCTGCCGGGGATCCGCCGCGTCGTCGCCGTGGACGGCGCCGCGGGTCAGCACGACCAGGCGGGAGTCCGCCGGCCGGTCCTCGTCGAGCGCCCGCGCCAGCAGCTCGGACAGCGCGGCGGGGTCGGCGTAGCTGTCGACGGCCGGCCCGTCGCCGGCGAGCCCCATGGTGAGCTCGGGCGGGCCCGCCACCGACCAGGTGAGCGGGGTGACGGAGGCGCCCGGGCCGGCCTCCTGCCCGTGCGCGGCGGCCGGCTCCCAGCGGAGCGCGTGCAGCGCGTCGTGCCGCGGTCCGGCCACGCAGAGCAGGCGGCCGGGCAGCTCGGCGAGCCGGTGGCGCGCGGGACCGCCGAGGGCGGTGCGCGGGATCTCCCGCACCAGGTACGTCTCGACCGGCACGGCCGCGGCGGGCAGCTCGGCACGGCACGCCGCCAGCAGGCGGGTGGCGTCCACGTCGGAGCCGACCACGTACGCGACGGGTCCGTCGGAGGAGGCCCGGGTCGCCGCGTCGCGCACCCCGGGCACGCTCCGCAGCACGGTGTCGGTGCGGTCCAGCCGCACCCGCTCGCCGCCGACCTCGGCCACGTCGGCCAGCCGGCCGGTGATCGTGAGGTGCCCGGAGTCGTCCCGGCGGGCCAGGTCGCCCGTGCGGTACCAGCCTCCGCGCAGCGCCTCGGCCGTCTCGGCGGCGAGGTCGTGGTAGCCGCCGGCCATCACGTTCGGGCCGCTGACCCAGACCTCGCCCTCCTGGCCGGGGCCCAGGTCGGCGCCCGATCCGGGGTCGACCACCCGCACGCTCAGCCCCGGCAGGGGCAGGCAGCGCCGTTCCGCGTCGCCGTTCGGCCAGCTCACCGCGATCAGGCCGGACGTCTCGGTGGTCACGTAGCCGGTGAGCAGCGGCGCGGCGAACGCGGCCTCGAAGGGCCGGCGCAGCGCGGCGTCCACCGGGCCGACGGCCAGCGCGAGCCGTACCCCCTGCGCGTCCGGGCCCGGCGCGTCCAGCAGGGCCCGGTGCGTCGCGCCGGTGCCCACCAGCACGGTGCTGCCCTGCACGGCGAGCGCGCTCCGCAGCTCGTCCGGGGACAGGCCGCCCGCGAGCCGTACCGACGCCCCCGCCGCGGTGGCGGCGAGGAGCTGCCCGAACCAGGCGTGCACGGGCAGCATCCACAGCACCCGGTCGTCCTCGGCGCACCCGAGTCCGGCCACGTACGCCGCCGCGGCGGCGGGCCACAGCGCGTTGCGCTGCGTGGACAGCACACCCTTGCGGGGGCCGGTCGTCCCCGCCGTGTAGGTGAGGAACGCCAGGTCGTCGAGGCCGGCGTCGTCCTGGGGCGGCGACGACGGTTCGGTCGTCGCCAGCTCCTCGAACGAGTGCGCCCCGCCGTCGTCTCCGCCGTTGACCACGAGGACCGACACCGACACCCGCGCCGCGTTGGCCGCGTCGGTGATGACCGCGTCGGCGCCCGCGTGCTCGACCAGCCGGGCCAGCTCGGCGTCGTCCAGGGCCGGGTCCAGTGGCACGGCGATCCCGCCGGCCCGGACGACGGCGAGGACGCCCTCCACCGCCGCGACGCCGTCGAGCAGGACGACGACCCGGTCCGCCGGCCACACGCCGAGATCGGCGAGGTGGCCGGCGAGGCGCGCCGTGCGTACCGCCAACTCCGCGTGGGTCACGCTCCGCCGTGGATCGGCGTACGCGATCCGGTTGCCGGACCGTTCGGCGTTGGTCCGGAGCAGTTCGGGCAGGGGCTGGAGCAGATCGGTACGCGGCATGGTTCAACAACCTCTTGTCGGACAGGAGTTGCGATGCGGGCCGGGGTGGGAAGCGCTCAGACCGTGACCGGGAGGGACACCAGGGCGGGCACCAGCGGGCTACGCCGGACCTTCAGCGACTCCCGGGGCGCGGCGAGCTTGATGTTCGGGAAACGGGTGAAGAGCTGACGCAGCGCGATGGTGGTCTCCATCCGGGCCAGCTCCGAGCCCGAGCAGAAGTGGGGGCCGCCGCCGAACGCCACGTGCCCCTTGTCCTCGCGGTCGATGTCGAGGACCTCAGGATCGGGGAACCGCTTCGGGTCGTTGTTGGCCGCGGTCAGGTGCAGGAGCACCGTCTCGCCCTTGGCGATCTTCGTGCCGTCGATCTCCAGGTCCTCGGTGGCGAAGCGGCGAAAGCCGTGGTGCACGGAGCCGTGCTTGCGCAGCAGCTCCTCGACGGCCACGTCGAACAGGTCCGGGTCCTTGCGGAGCCGCTCCAGCGTCTCCGGGTTGTCCAGCAGCGCCAGCGCGCCCCGGCCGATCATGCCCGCGGTGGTGTCGTAGCCGCCCAGCATCGTCAGCAGGGCCAGGGCCATCACCTGGTAGACGTTGAGTTCGGGCTCGCCGTCGGCGTTCTTGGCGTGGATCCAGTACGAGAAGAGGTCCTCGCCGGGCTCCTTCGTCTTCTCCTCCCGGACCATGTTCATGAAGTGCGACATCTTCGTGCGGACCATCGCGTTGGTCTCGTTGTCGCCGCTGAACACCAGGTCCGCCCAGTGCTTCAGGTCCTTGCGGTACTCCTCGCGGATGCCGAGCACGTCGCAGACGATGGTGATCGGCAGGATGGCCGCGTACTCCTCGACCAGGTCGCCGCCGCCCGCCGCCTCGATCGCGTCGAGCCGGGCCTCGACCACCTGGTGCACCCGGGGGCGGAAGGTCTCCAGGTTACGGGGGAGGAAGGTGAAGTTGATCATCTTCTTGAGCCGCGTGTGCTCCGGCGGGTCGAGGGTGACGATCGTGCCGGTTGCCTCGCCCTCCGGGAAGCGCTTGCTGCTGAAGTCCCCGTTGCTGTACTCGCGAGGCCGCGCGAGGCGCTTGTCGCGCAGTGCGGAGTAGACCTCGGCGTGGCCGGTCACCAGCCACACGGGACCGTGGTCGTCGAGGCAGGTCCGGTGGACGGTGCCCTTCTCATGCAGTGACGCATAGAGCTCGTACGCCGCGTACGGGCTCGCGAAGTAGTCGTCGTCCATCAGCATCTGATGCCCGTGCGCCGGGCACTTGTTCGCCATGTCGTCCTCGCTGTGGTCGCAGAGCAGGAATCGCCGTCGGCCTCCGATGCGCCAGGCGTCGCGGACCGCGCGCGCCCCTGATGTTGCCCGCAGGCGGTCCACGCTCGGGTAATCGTGGAGGTGATCGTGGTTGGCGTCGGGGCGGGTCAGTGGGTTAGTGCGGGGATCTGGATTTTGGCGTCGTGTTCGAGGATGCGTTGTTGGAGTTCTTGGAGGCTGCGGCCGGGTTCGAGGCCGA
>NZ_JBFABB010000174.1:0-10920 GCF_040640035.1 Micromonospora sp. NPDC023633
GCCGCCGCCGGGCGGTCCAGGGCGGCTGGCTGGACCAGGCGGCCAAGATGATCGCCGAGCGCGGGGTGCCGGCCGAGGAGATCGCCGCGGCGGCCACCCGGCTCGACCACGCGGGCCTGGCCGCGTCGCTGGCCGAGGCCCGGTCCCGCGCCGCCGGGTACCGCACCGTCCGCTGGCAGGGGCGGACCCCCGGGGAGTACGTCGCCGACATCGCCTACCTCGACGGCCGGCTGATGGCCGACGCGCCCCTGGGCGACGTGGAGTGGGAGCCGGAGCGGATCGACGTCGAACGGGTCCGCGGCATCGAGCGGGCGCTGGAGGCGCGGGGGCGGCGGCGCTACCACACGGGGGTGCGGCACGAGGCCTCCGGTCAGGTGGTCGCCTGGACCCTGCTCGACGTGGGCGCCTCGGCCGACTGGCACGCGTTCCAGCAGATCACCATCGTCGACCCGGAGCACCGCGGCCACCGGCTCGGCCTGCTCGCCAAGGTCGAGAACCTGCGCCACCTGCTGGCCCACGAGCCGGCGGTACGCGCGATCGACACCTTCAACGCGGCCGAGAACGCCCACATGGTGCGGATCAACGAGCAGCTCGGGTTCCGCCCCGTCGACGGGTGGACCGACTGGCAGCTGACGATCTGAGTTGTGACACGGCCCTACTGATCCTGGGCCTTCCTGTTGCATGATGGCGGGCATGACGGAGACCCCGCACCCCCTGTACGACAGGCACGCCGACACCCTCAACCGTGCGCTGACCGCGATCACGGAGCGCGGGTACTGGTCCGCCTACCCCGAGTCGCCCAGCCCCCGGGTCTACGGCGAGACCGCCGCCGCCGACGGCAAGGCCGCCTTCGAGGCGTACCTCGGCGGTGACTTCCCCCTCGACCAGCCGGGCGCGGCCGACCGGGTCGCCACCGAGACCAGCCCGTTCGGCGTCGAGCTGAACGTCCGCTACCCGCACGCCGGCGCCGACGAGCTGCTCGCCGCCGCCTCCGCCGCCCTGCCCGGCTGGCGCGACGCCGGCCCGCAGGCCCGGGCGGGGGTCTGTCTGGAGATCCTCGACCGGCTGCACAAGCACATCTTCGAGCTGGCCAACGCGGTGCAGTTCACCAGCGGCCAGGCCTTCGTGATGGCCTTTCAGGCCGGCGGCGCGCACGCGCTGGACCGCGCGCTGGAGGCGGTCGCCTACGCGTACGCCGAGATGACCCGGCACCCGGGGACGGCGGGCTGGGAGAAGGCGGCCGGCAAGGGCGACCCGCTGCGGATGACCAAGACCTTCCACGTGGTGCCCCGTGGTGTGGCGCTGGTGATCGGCTGCAACACCTTCCCGACCTGGAACTC
Organism: Micromonospora sp. NPDC023633; assembly: GCF_040640035.1. Taxonomy (NCBI): domain Bacteria; kingdom Bacillati; phylum Actinomycetota; class Actinomycetes; order Micromonosporales; family Micromonosporaceae; genus Micromonospora; species Micromonospora sp. NPDC023633. The sequence continues at coordinate 1,341 of NZ_JBFABB010000174.1, forward strand.
GTACCCGGGGCTGTTCGCCTCGCTGGTGACGGGCAACCCGGTGGTCGTCAAGCCGCACCCGCGCGCGGTGCTGCCGCTGGCGATCACGGTGAAGTACGCCCGGGAGGTGCTCGCCGAGGCCGGCTTCGACCCGAACCTGGTGCTGCTCGCACCCGAGGCCCCCAGCGAGAAGCTCGCCTCCACGCTGGCCCTGCACCCGGCGGTGAAGATCATCGACTTCACCGGCTCCACCGAGTACGGCGACTGGCTGGAGGCCAACGCCCGGCAGGCGGCGGTGTACACCGAGAAGGCCGGGCTGAACACGGTGGTGATCGACTCCACCGACGACTTCGCCGGGATGTGCCGCAACCTCGGCTTCACCCTGACCCTCTACAGCGGCCAGATGTGCACCACGTCGCAGAACATCCTGATCCCCCGCGACGGCATCGCCACCGACCAGGGCCACAAGAGCTTCGACGAGGTGGCGGGCGGGATCGCCGCGGCGGTTGCCAAGATCACCGCAGATCCGGCGCGCGGGGTGGAGATGACCGGCGCCATCGTCAACGACGGGGTGCTGGAGCGCCTCGACGAGGTCACCAAGGTCGGCGAGGCGGTGCTGGAGTCGCGTACGGTCGAGCACCCCGCCTTCCCCGGCGCGGTGGTCCGCACGCCGACGGTGGTCCGGCTGGCGGCCGACGACACCGCGACCTACTCGAAGGAGTGGTTCGGGCCGATCTCGTTCGCCATCGCCACGGACTCCACCACGCACAGCCTGGAGATCCTGCGCTCCACGGTCGGCGAGAAGGGCGCGCTCACCGCGGCGGTCTACTCCACCGACGAGGCGGTCCTCGACGCGGCCGAGGCGGCGGCGATCGAGGTCGGGGTGCACCTGTCCTGCAACCTGACCGGCGGGGTCTTCGTGAACCAGTCGGCGGCCTTCTCCGACTTCCACGGCAGCGGCGCCAACGCGGCGGCCAACTCCGCGCTCACCGACGGCGCCTACGTGGCCAACCGGTTCCGCATCGTGCAGTCCCGCCGCCACGCGTGAGGAGTCCGGCTGCCCGGACCGGCCCCGGAAGGGCCGGTCCGGGCAGCCGCGTCAGGCCGGTCGGCGCATCTGGAGTTCGGTGAGCGCCGGGACGGTGGGGTGTGGGACGCGTACGCCGGTGTCGACGAAGCCCAGCCGCCGGTACGCGCGACAGGCCCGGTCGTTGCCGACCACGACCTCCAGCATCAGTTCGGGGCGCCCGCAGGCCCGGGACCAGGCCGCGACCGCGTCGACCAGGTCGCCGAGGAGGCCGGTGCCCCGCCAGGGCGGGGTGACGTAGACGGCGTACACGACGGTCAGCCCCGCCTCCCCGGGGGCCGCCGTGCCGCCGGCGTGCCCGACGAGCCGGCCGCCCGGGTCCGCGACGAACTGTGCGGTGCCGGGCCCGGCGGAGACGGACGCGATCCGGGCCGCGTAGTCCGCGTGCGGGCGGGCCGCCGCGTCGGCGAGGGTCTCCAGGAAGGCCAGCGGGGCGTCGGCGAGCATCTCCAGCCGCAGGGCCCGCATCCGGGCCGCGTCGCGCGGTCGGACCCGCCGGATCTCCGCCCGCCGCGCCGGTCCCGACCCGTCGGGCGTGCTCGTCATGACGCATCCCTATCACAGCGACGAACACCGATGGCGCTCGGTCGGAATTTGCCCGATTTGCGGTCGTGCGCCGTCGTCACGCTTCGTGTAGCGTGCGATTTCGGTCACCGTTTCAGCGGCTCTCGTCGATCGCCGAGCCGGTGGTCCTCCGGTGCCGGCCCGCCCGGCCTCCGGGGTCGTGGAACGCCGCGCAGAGTGAGGAAGTGCACCGTGGCACAGGGCACCGTGAAGTGGTTCAACTCCGAAAAGGGCTACGGCTTCATCGCCGTCGACGGCGGGCAGGACGTCTTCGTCCACTTCTCGGCGATCGAGATGGACGGCTACAAGGCGCTGGACGACGGCCAGCGGGTCGAGTTCGAGATCGCCCAGGGTCAGAAGGGCCCCCAGGCGGAGCGCGTGCGCGTCATCGCCTGACCGGGCGTTTCTCCCACCCCGGCGGCGGCCGGCCTCCGGACGATCCGGCAGTGGGGCGCCGGGCGGGGTGGCCCGGGGGCCGGGCAGCCGTCAGCCGGCCCGTCCACGGGGGCGGGCTTCGGCGCGGTTGCGCCGGCAGGGAAGGATCGTGAGCCGTTCCAGCCATCGCTGAGGAGGGTTCATGTCCGACCAGCCGCCCCAAGCCGCGCCGCCCCCGGGAGATCCCGACCCCGCCGCGACGCCACCCGGCGGCCCGGCCGCACCGGAGCCCGGCGCCGCCACGCCCCCGGCCAGCGGAGGACCGGCCGTCCCGGGCTACCCCGTCGTTCCGGGCGGCGCGCCGGCGGGCCCGCAGCAGCCGCAGGACTGGGTCTTCCCGCCCACCGGCGGGTACCCGGTCGGCTCCGGCCCGTACGGCGGGCAGCCGTGGTACCCGGGCGCCCCGGTCGCCTACCCCGGGCAGCCGGTCCACGGGTGGTACCCGCCGGGGCACGGCCTCGACCCGGCCGACCCGCTCGTCACCCCGCCCGGCGCCGGCGTCAACGGCTGGTTCAGCCGGTGCGTCGGCGCGGTGCGCCGTGGCTGGCGGCTGCTGCTGCCGATCCTGCTGCTCACCCAGGTGCTGCCGGCCCTCGTGGTGTCGGTGGTCTCGTTGGTCCTCGACCCGACCGCGAAGTGGGAGCAGTCGATGGCCGACGACCCCGCCGCGCTGCCCGACACCTTCGTGACCGACATGGGCGTCATGCTGTCCGTGGTGCTCGGCAGCGCCCTCCTCTTCGGTCTGGTGCAGAGCCTGGGCTGGGCGGCCGGCACCTGGGTGGTCACCCGGCAGGCGGCCGGTCAGCCGGTGAGCATGGGCGCGGCCCTGTCCTACGGGGCGCGCCGGGCCCTGGGCCTCTGGGGCTGGACCCTGCTGATGAGCGTGATCATCACGCTTGGTGTCTGCCTCTGCGTCATTCCCGGCATCTACTTCGCCTTCGCGCTCAGCATGGCCGGCCCGGTCTACCTGTTCGAGCGGCAGCACCCGATCGGCCGTTCCTTCCGGATGTTCCACGACCGGCTCGGTCTGCTGCTCGGCCGGGTGGCGCTGGTGGCGGCGGCGGTGATCGTCGGCAGCGGCGCCGCCGGCATGGTGGAGGGCATCGGCGCGCTGCCGTTCGGCACCACCCCGATGGACTCGCCCGGCACGGCGGTCGGCGTGATCGCGGTGGCGCTGGTGGGCGCGGTGCTGGCCCTGCCGACCCACCTCGCCCAGCTGGTCGGCCTGGTGGTCACGTACGCCGAGCAGCGCGCCCACGAGGGGCCGGTGGACAGCGCGCGGCTGGCCGGTGAACTCGGCTGACCGGGGCGGTCGTGCTTGCACTCGACAGGGGAGAGTGCTAAACAAGTCATTGGCACTCGCATACCGTGAGTGCCAATGGTCGGGGCGGTAGGGCCACGGTCGTAGCGGCGTCCAGACGCGGCTGCGGCACATGGCCGGTCGTCGCGGGCTATCCGGCCCGACCGAGGAGACGTCGTCGTCGCCAGGTGGCGACGTCCCAAGGTGCGTACACCAGGCGGCCCATCCGGGACACACACTCGGGTGGCCCGTGAGTGTCCAGGAGGACAACGCCGTATGGCCAAGATGATCGCGTTCGACGAAGAGGCGCGCCGCGGCCTCGAGCGGGGCATGAACCAGCTCGCCGACGCCGTGAAGGTGACCCTCGGCCCCAAGGGCCGCAACGTCGTCCTCGAGAAGAAGTGGGGTGCCCCCACCATCACCAACGATGGTGTGAGCATCGCCAAGGAGATCGAGCTCGAGGACCCCTACGAGAAGATCGGCGCCGAGCTGGTCAAGGAGGTCGCGAAGAAGACCGACGACGTCGCCGGTGACGGCACGACGACGGCGACCGTCCTGGCCCAGGCCCTGGTCCGCGAGGGCCTGCGCAACGTGGCCGCCGGTGCCAACCCGATCGCCCTGAAGCGGGGCATCGAGGCCGCCGTGGCCAGCGTCTCGGAGGAGCTGCTCAAGCTCGCCAAGGACGTCGAGACCAAGGAGCAGATCGCCTCCACCGCCTCCATCTCCGCCGGTGACACCAGCGTCGGCGAGATCATCGCCGAGGCGATGGACAAGGTGGGCAAGGAAGGCGTCATCACCGTCGAGGAGAGCAACACCTTCGGGCTGGAGCTGGAGCTCACCGAGGGTATGCGCTTCGACAAGGGCTACATCTCGGCCTACTTCATGACCGACCCGGAGCGCATGGAGGCCGTCTTCGACGACCCCTACCTCCTGATCGTCAACAGCAAGATCTCGTCGGTGAAGGACCTGCTCCCGATCCTGGAGAAGGTCATGCAGTCGGGCAAGCCGCTGCTGATCATCGCCGAGGACATCGAGGGCGAGGCCCTGGCCACCCTGGTCGTCAACAAGGTCCGGGGCACCTTCAAGTCGGTCGCCGTCAAGGCGCCGGGCTTCGGTGACCGCCGCAAGGCCATGCTGGCCGACATCGCCATCCTCACCGGTGGCCAGGTCATCAGCGAGGAGGTCGGCCTCAAGCTGGACGCCGTCGGCCTCGACATGCTGGGCCGCGCCCGCAAGGTCGTGGTGACCAAGGACGAGACCACCATCGTCGACGGTGCCGGCGACGCCGAGCAGATCCAGGGCCGGGTCAACCAGATCCGGGCCGAGATCGACCGGAGCGACTCCGACTACGACCGCGAGAAGCTGCAGGAGCGGCTGGCCAAGCTGGCCGGCGGCGTCGCGGTTATCAAGGTCGGCGCGGCCACCGAGGTCGAGCTGAAGGAGCGCAAGCACCGCATCGAGGACGCCGTCCGCAACGCGAAGGCCGCCGTCGAGGAGGGCATCGTCCCGGGTGGTGGCGTCGCGCTGGTCCAGGCCGGCAAGACCGCCTTCGACAAGCTGGACCTGGTCGGCGACGAGGCGACCGGCGCGCAGATCGTCAAGATCGCGCTGGACGCCCCGCTGCGGCAGATCGCCGTCAACGCCGGTCTCGAGGGTGGCGTGGTCGTCGAGCACGTCCGCAACCTCAACCCGGGTCACGGCCTCAACGCCGCCAACGGCGAGTACGTCGACCTGCTGGCCGCGGGCATCATCGACCCGGCCAAGGTGACCCGCTCGGCGCTGCAGAACGCCGCGTCGATCGCGGCGCTCTTCCTCACCACCGAGGCCGTCGTGGCGGACAAGCCGGAGAAGACCCCGGCCGCCCCGGCTGGTCCGGGTGGCGGGGACATGGACTTCTGAGTCCAGCTCCAACGCCGAAAGGGGCGGGCCGCGTCAGCGGTCCGCCCCTTTCGCTGTCACGTCGGCAATGGCCGTTGGTTGCGTCTCTTCTGCGCCCGGTCGTACGGCTGCGGGATCTGCACCGGCTCGTCGACCAGCGTCACCGGCTCGTCGGCCGGCTCGTCGACGCCGGCCATCTCCGCCTGCTGCTCGGCGTCGCCGTAGTCGAGCCGGTCGAACGGCAGAGGGCCGGGGCGTTCGTCGTCCGTGGTCATGGCTGCCTCCTCTACCGAAACGGTAGGGCGCGACGATCACCGATGCGGGCGAATGGCGTTATAAGGATCTATATCCCATTCGCCCCGTTGTCAGGCCCCGAGCGCCTTGCGGTACAGGAAGAAGACGCGTTCGATCCGGGCACCCGCGCTGCCCGAGTAGAAGGGGACCGGCCCCACCCAGCCGATCTGCGCCGCCGTCACGCCCGCCGCCCGCTGGTCGCGCAGGCACCGGCGCAGCAGCACCCCGCCGATCCCCGAGCCCTCGGCCGCCGGGGCGGTGCCCATCGGGCCGAACCAGCTCGGCCGGGACGAGCCGTACGCGGCGAAACCGAGCACCTCGCCGTCGCGTTCGGCCAGGTGACAGCCCGCCCCCTCCCGGCCCACCGAGCCGGCCAGCTCGGCGTCCCAGGCCCCGCCGAAGGTGGCGCGGGCGAACTCCGCCAGCGCCGGCAGGTCGCCCGCCCCGGCGCGGCGGACCGTCACCCCCCGCCCGGCCAGCCGCGCCTCCGCGGGCTCCGTCGGACGCAGCGCGGGCGAGTCGTCGTACGACAGGTCGGCGGTCATGTTCCACGCCGTCCGGTCCTGCCGGTAGCCGAGCGCCAGCGCGGCGCAGACCGCCGGGGTGTAGCGCACGTCGATGCCGGGCCAGGCGTAGTGCGGCGGGTGCCCGGCGAGCAGCACCTCGGCCGCGCCGAGGCCGGCGAACCGCGCCTCGGCGACCGCCAGCAGCGCCCGCCCGACACCCTGCCGCCGCTGCTCCGGCGCCACCGCGACCAGGTCGACGTGACCACGGGCGTCGCCGTCGCCGGCGGCGAGAGAGCCGACGAGTGCGCCCACGAGGCGCCCCTCCCGGTACGCGCCCCACGCGACCACCGGACGATGGGTGGCGGCCCGCGCCCAGAGCGTGTCCACGATCGCTGGCGCCTCGGCCGCGTCCTCCGGCAGGTCGAGTGCCCGCCCGCAGAGCTCCACCACGGCGGGCCGCTGGTCGGGCCCCAGCTCGACGATCTCCAGGTCCATGGACGCCGACCCTAGATCACCGGAGCGTTTCTGTCGGGAAGGGGCCCTGTTGGCGCCGCCCGGCCGGCGGACCGCCGTGAGCGTGGCCGCGACCGACCCGGTCGCGTCAGCCAGCCGGTTTCGGCTTCGGTTCCGGTTCCGGTTCCGGGTCGGGCTCGGGGAGGGTCGGCGCGTCGGTGGGGTAGAGGCCGGCGACGAACCCGTAGACCTGATCGCCGGACCGGGGGATCTGGGCGAAGCGGCGGGCCAGCGCCTGCACCTCGGCCCAGAACGCGCGTACCTCCTCGACCGGGATGCGGGCGTGGACGAGGGTGCAGCGCAGATCGTCGGCGGCGTGGGCCGCGGCGGACTCGGCGACCGCCTCCGCGAGCCCGTTGACGGCGGTCGCGACCCGCTTGTCCTCGGGGCGGGTGAGCGCGCCGATGTAGAGCGTGCGGGCGACCCGGCCGTAGTACCGCTCGTCGATCGCCCGCACCCGCCGGGTCCGCACCACCCGCAGCAGGCCGGCGTCGACGAGCGCGTTCACGTGGTAGGCGACGCTGCTCTTGGGCCGATCGACCGCCCGGGCCAGCTCGGTCACCGTGGCGGCCCGCTCCAGGAGCAGCTCCAGGAGGGTTGCGCGCAGGGGATCGGCCAGCGCGCGGAGCTGCGCGGGCGCGGTGACCACGAGCATCTCGTCGAGGTCGTAGTCCGGGATCCGCTCATTGCTCGACATTTCTCGACCGTTCTAGAATCATGGATCATTCGATCGTTGTCGTCTGTTGACAGGAGTGTAGAGATGGCCGACGTCGTCCTGTTCCACCACCTGCGCGGGGTCACCGACGGGGTGCGCGAGTTCGCCGAACGGTTGCGGGCCGGCGGGCACACCGTGCACACGCCGGACCTGTTCGACGGCGAGCGACCGGCGACCCTCGACGAGGGCTTCGCGCTGACGAAGCGCATCGGGGGCGAGGTGCTCCGCGAGCGCGCCGACCGCGCCGTGGCCGACCTGCCCGGCGGTCTGGTCTACGGCGGCTTCTCCTGGGGCGCCGCCACCGCCCAGCGGCTCGCCCAGACCCGGCCGGACGCCCGGGGCGCGCTGCTCTACGAATCCTGCCTGCCCGTCACCGGCGAATGGGCCGTCGGCCCCTGGCCCGCCGGGGTCCCGGTGCAGGTCCACGGCATGGACGCCGACCCGTTCTTCGCCCTGGAGGGCGACATCGACGCCGCCCGCGAGCTGGTCGGCATCGTCGGCTCCGACCTCGCCGAGCTGTTCGTCTATCCGGGCGATCAGCACCTGTTCACCGACAGCACGCTGCCGTCGTACGACGCGGACGCGACGACCCTGGTGGTGCGGCGGTCGCGGGAGCTCCTCGACCGGCTGCGCTGACCCGGCGGTCCGCCCCCGCTCTCACCCCCGCGCTGCCTGGACGGCGGCGTACGCGTCGACCAGACCGGCGCCGATGATGTTCGCGTCGCCGCCGCAGGTGTCCGTCCGAGAGGCGTACGTCGCCTCGGCCCGGGTCACGGTGTCCCGCAGGAGCTGCCGGGTGCGGGGCAGGTCGCCGACCAGCGCCGGGTTGGCCGACCACATCAACGCCACCACGCCGGCCACCTGCGGGGTCGCCATCGAGGTGCCGCTCAGGGTGGCGTACCCGCCGCCCGGCATCGCCGACAGCACCTCGTCGCCCGGCGCGACCAGGTCCGGCTTGGCCGTCCCCGGCACCGGTCCCCGCGACGAGAAGCTGGTCACCCGGCGCTGCCGATCCACCGCGCCGACGGTCAGCACGTCCGCGTACGGGGCGGGCGGGTCGTCGATCGAGCCGCAGTACGGCCCGGTGTTGCCGGCTGCGGCCACCACCATGATGCCGGCGGCGTCCAGGGCGGCGGTGGCCGGCCGGAGCACGCCCGGGTCGCAGCCCTCGATGGCCGGGCAGCCCCACGAGTTGGTGAGGACGTCCGGGGCGCGGGCCGGGCGCCCGTCGGCGAACGGGTCCCCGCCGGCCGGGAAGGGCGCCAGCATGAACTGGAGGCAGTCCAGGTAGTACGCGGGGTTGCCCAGGTTGCGGTCGAGGTTGACGCAGCCGACCCACCGGGCGCCCGGGGCCACCCCGATGCCGCCCCGGCCCACCGCGCTGCCCACCGTGTGGGTGCCGTGCCCGCCCTGGTCGGTCGGCGCCCGGGTGCCGTCCCACGGGTCGTGCCAGGAGTCGTCGCCGCCCCGGAAGCCGCCCGTCAGCGCGGGGTGCCCGCCGTCCACGCCCGAGTCCGAGCTGCCCACCACGATCCCGGAGCCGTCCACCCCGAGCTGGGACCAGACCCGGTCCGCGCCGAGCATCCGGACGTTCCACTCCGGGCCGGCGGGCGCGGGCGCGGTGCCCCGACTGCGGCCGGCCGGCGCGGCCAGCGGTCGCACCCGCTGGCTGACCAGCACCCGGGCCACCTCCGGCCGGCGCGACAGCCAGGCCCGCACCGCCGGCCCGCCCGCCACCTCGACCGCGTTCACCAGGTAGTAGGGGGTGTGCTCCAGCCGCAGCCGGCGCAGGTCCCGCCGCAGGTCGGCCTGGGTCCGCTCGGCGGTCGCGACCAGCCGCCGGTACACCTCGCCGACCCGGGCGTCCCGGCCGGCCCGGCCGGTCGTCGCCGGGACGCCACCGAGGTCGGCCTGCTCGCGGAGCACCACGAACAGCCGCTCGCCGTGCAGGCCGGGCTGGCCCGCGCCGGCGGCCACCACGCCGACCGCGACGAGCAGCACGCCGGCGGTCACCCCGGCGACCCGTCGGCTCGGCCGCCGGCCCCGGGTCAGCAGCACGCCGTACGCCACGGCGAGGACGGCCGCGACGGCGAGCCCGGCGCCGGCGGCGGCGGCCACCCAGAACGGCACGTCGCGGGTGCCGGCCAGGACGAGGGTGATCTCCTCGGGATCGGTGAAGGCCAGCGGGCCGAGCACGCCGAGCCCGACCAGCCAACGCGCTGCGGGCCGGACGGCGCCCGTGCCCGGCCGCCCGGCCGGGAAGGGGCCCGAGGGCCCGGCGGGCGCGGCGCCCGGGAGGCCGGCGGGCA
>NZ_JBFABB010000175.1:0-10780 GCF_040640035.1 Micromonospora sp. NPDC023633
GCGGCCCGACCGGGCGCCGACCCGCCGGCCGCCGCGAAGAGCGGCACCGCGCGGGGGCCGCTGCCGTCCGACCCCGGCGCGCCGGAACCCCCTCCGGCCGTGGTGCCCGGCTCGGCTCCGGTCGCCGGGCCGGGCTCGGCTCCGGTCGTGGCACCGGGCTCGGCTCTGGTCGTGGCACCGGGCTCGGCTCTGGTCGTGGCGTCCGGCTCGGCACCGGTCGTCGTGCCGGGCTGGGCTCCGGTCCCGGTCGGGCTGGTCGTGGTGGCGGGCTCGGCGGTCGGAATGCCCGGTGCCGATCCGGAGGCGGCGGAGGTCTCCGGGGATGCCGGCGGCACCGCCGTGAGCGGCGCGGTCGCCCCGGTCGCGGGAGCGCCCGGCGCGGCGGGCGTCGGGTCGACATCTTCCGGTGTCACGGCGGCAGGCGTCGGGTCGACACTCTCCGGTGTCACGGCGGCCGGCGTCGGGTCGACACTCTCCGGTGCCACGGCGGCAGGCTGGCGCGGCGACCGGGGCTTGCGGGTGCGGCGGGGCTTGGGCGCGCCCGGGGCGGGCTGCTGTCCCACGGCCGCTCCCACCGGCTGTTCGGCGTGCGTCGGCCCCTCGGCCGGCTGTACCGAGGGCGTCGGGCCGGTGGCCGGCTCTCCGGCGGGTGCCGCCGCCTCGGCCGGCTGTACCGAGGGCGTCGCGCCTTCGGTCGGCCGTCCTGCGGGAGCCGGCTCCCCGGCGGGCTGCGCGGCGGGCGTCGCCTGCCCGGTCGGTGCCGCTTCGGCGGCGGCGGGGGTGGCCGGGACGGTCAGGGCCGCCGGGGCGTGGTCGTCGGCGCCGCCGGGCGTGGGGGCGGGGTCCGGTCCGGCCGGGCGGTCGGCTGCGGGCGGGTTGTCGGCCGGCGACCCGGCCGTCCACCGCGGATCCGCTGGGGCGTCGGCGGCGGGAGCCGGGACGGTTCCTCCCTGAGCGGGCCAGTCCCAGTGCGGGGGCACGGCCCGGGGCACCGGGGCGTCGCCGGCGGCGGTGGCCGCGCCGGAGCCCGTACCGCCGGCCGGTTCGGCGACGGCCAGGGTGGCGCCGGCCAGGTCGACCGTCTCCGGCTCGTCGCCGTTGGCGGGCGCCGGGGTCTGCGGCAGCGCTGGGCCGGTGGGCAGTGGGCGGAGGATGTCGGTCGGCTCGATGGCTCCGGTGGGCGCGGTGCGCGTGACGAGCGGCCAGCGCAGCAGCGCGGCTGCGGCCGATCCGAGCGCGCCGGCGGCCACCGCGAGCAGCGCCGCGTAGTACGGCGTGAGTTGGTAGCGGTCGCCGCTGTCGCCCGGGCCGGCGGTCAGGTAGGCGAAGGCGACCAGCACCGGGCCCGCCACCCCCGTCGCGCCGCTGACCAGCGGCGGGTGGCCGCGCCACCGGGCCAGCCCGCCGGTCGCCGCGCCGGCCAGCAGCGCCACCAACGGCAGGACCACCAGGGCCAGCCGCTGCGCCGCGTCGGCGTCGAGCGACGCCGGCTCCAGTACCCCCAGTCGTACGGTGTCCAGCGGCCCGGTGGAGAACAGCGACGGCGTCACCGAGATCAGGGCCAGCAGCCAGATCGTGCCCGCGACGGCGGCCATGTTCCATCCCACCGGCGGCTGGAGCAGTACGGCGAGGGCGGCGCCCGCACCGACCAGCGCACCGAGGACCGCGCAGATGCCGACGGCCCAGACCGGGTCCACCGAGACGAGTTCGGCCGCCCGGGCCGGCTGCATGCAGAGCGGCGCGACGACGGTGGCGCCCAGCGCGGCGGCGCCGGCGACGGCGAGAAGGCGCCCGGTGCCGACCAGCCCTCCGTCCCGGCGGGCCAGACGCTCGGTGAGCACCGCGCCCACCACGGCGGCGTTCGCCGCGAACCAGCCCGCCCAGACGAGCTGGGCCGGCCACTGGTTGACGGTGGCGCCGGTGAAGGTGCCGGTGAGCCGGACGATGCCGAAGCCGAAGGCGATGCCGAGCTGACCGGCCCCGACCAGCAGGCTCACCCCGAGCGCGGTGAGCAGCAGTCTGCCCCAGGTCCGAAAGGCCATGTCCGGCACGTTACGCACCTGTTGACCAGGCCGCCACCGGCGCGCCGCGAGCGGGGGCGACCCGCCGGCCAGCGGTTACTTCAGCTCGACCAGCCGGGCCAGGTACGTCGTGTCGCCGACGTTGGTCAGCATGTGGACGGCGCCCGGGTCCCGGTAGACCACCCCGCCGGTCGGCTCGTCGGCGTCGATGAGGGTGCCGTCGATCGTCTGCACGACGTTCTTCGCCCCCTGGATCGCCACCACGAGGTACGGGTGGTCGTGCCGGTGCAGCGGCTGCCGCTCACCCGGCTCCAGGCGGATGTGCCAGACCCGGACCCGGTCGTTCTCGTACACGATCTCCTGGCCCACCGGGCCGAGTTCAAGGTGCGCGTCGGTCATCGGGTTCCGGCCAGTCGGGGGAGCACCTCGGCGGCGATGAGCTCCAGGTGGTCGAGGTCGGCGAAGTCGATCAGCCGCAGGTGCACCCGGGTGGCGCCGATCGCGGCGAACTCGCCGATCCGGTCCACGAGCTGCGCGGGCGAGCCGACCACCGGGTCCTCCGGCGGCAGCGCGCTCTTGACGTGCAGCGGGGCGGCACGGCGGTGCGCCTCGGCGTCGGTGCGGCCGATCGCCACCACGAGCCCGGCGGAGAGGGTGAGCGGGGCGCGTCCCGACTCGGCCCGGCCGGCCCGGTCGCAGGCCTCCCGCACCCGCTTGTACGCGGCGGCGGTCTCCGCGACGGTTTTGAACGGCATGTTGAACTCGTCGGCGTACCGGGCGGCGAGTTCGGGGGTGCGCTTCGGGCCGCGACCGCCGACGATGATCGGCGGGCCGGGCACCTGCACCGGCTTCGGCAGCGCGGGGGCGTCCAGCAGCCGGTAGTGCTCGCCGGTGAAGCTGTACGTCTCACCCGGCGGCGTCCCCCACAGTCCGGTGAGGATCTCCAGCTGCTCGGCCAGCCGGTCGAAGCGCTCGCCGACGCGGGGGAACGGGATGCCGTAGGAGGTGTGCTCCCGCTCGTACCAGCCGGCGCCGATGCCGAGTTCGACCCGGCCGCCGCTCATCTGGTCCACCTGGGCCACCATCACGGCCAGCGGGCCGGGCAGCCGGAAGGTGGCGGAGGTGACCAGGGTGCCGAGCCGGATCCGGCTGGTCTCCCGGGCCAGCGCGGCCAGCGTCAGCCAGGCGTCGGTCGGGCCGGGCAGCGCCGGCTCGTCCCCCATCGCCTGGTAGTGATCGGCGCGGAGGAAGCCCTCGAAGCCGCCGTCCTCGGCCAGCCGGGCGAAGCGGAGCTGGTCGTCGTAGCTGGCGCCCCGGTGCGGCTCCGTGAAGACGGTGACCCGCATGCTCATCGTCCCTCCGCGCCGGCTGTCGCCGGCAGGTCCCGTTCCATGAGGAGTTCGTGCAGGTCGGCGCTGACCCGGGCGACGTCCGCCAGGTGTGCGTTGCGGCCGAGGGTGCGCGGTCGCGGGATGTTCACGTCGACCACCTTGCGGATCCGGCCGGGCCGGGGGCTGAGCACGACCACCCGGTCGGCCAGCAGCACCGCCTCGTCGATCGAGTGGGTGACGAAGACGACGGTGGCCCCGGACGTCATGTGCACGCGTTGCAGCTCGCCGGAAAGCTCCTCGCGGGTGAGCGCGTCGAGCGCGGAGAACGGCTCGTCCATCAGCATCACCCGGGGCTCGCCGATCAGCGACCGGCACAGCGAGACCCGCTGCTGCATGCCGCCGGAGAGTTCGTGCGGCAGCCGCTTCTCGAAGCCGCCCAGTCCGGCGAGGTCCAGCAGTTCCCGGGCCCGGTCGCGGTGCTTGGCCCGCTTCCAGCCGAACATCTCCACCGGGAGCAGGACGTTGTCCAGCACCGTGCGCCAGGGGAGCAGGGCCGGCCGCTGGAAGAGCATCGCGATGTCCGGGCGCGGCTTGGTGATCGGCGTACCGGCCACGGTGATCCGGCCCTCGCTGACCGGGAGCAGGCCGGCGATCAGGCGCAGCAGCGTGGACTTGCCGCACCCGGAGCGGCCGAGCACGGCGACGAACTCACCCGTCGCCACGTCGAGGTCGATGCCGCGCAGCGCCTCGACGCGGCCGCTGCGGCCGTCGAAGGTACGGGACACCCCGGAAAGCTGGATCATCTCCGGCGGCCTCCCTGAGTCGGCGATCAGCAGTCGCGGCCCAGGGTAACCGCCTCGTGTGGACTTTACGTCGTCCGGGGTGGACGCGAGGTTTTTTCCGTAACGAAACCCATACGGCCTGGCGTCACGAAGGGCGCTTTCTCGTACGCTGTGCCCGCGATTAGTCCCCTCACGACGACGTGCCGGCATACCCCTCCGCCGGCGCGCCGAACAACCCCCTCCGGCGGCGGCGCGCCGCTCCGGTCGGAAAGGACATGGTGCACTGATGAGAAGGCTGACCCGTACGGTCGCTGCCGCTGCGCTGGCCACCGCCCTCGCCCTGGTCTCCGGGTGCAGCGGCGACTCGGACTCCGGCGCCAAGGGCGGCAGCGGCGGGGCGTTGGAGAAGGTGACCTACCTCACCTCGTTCGGCAACTTCGGCCGTGACTCCTACGCCTGGGTCGCAAAGGAGAAGGGCTTCTTCAAGGAGGCCGGGTTCGACGTCGACATCAAGCCGGGCCAGGGCACCGGCTCGGTGATCCAGACGATCGTCGGCGGTCAGGCCCAGTTCGGCCCGATCGACCTCACCGGCGGTCTGCTCCAGCTCGGCAACGGCCAGGCCAAGGACTTCGTCGCGGTGGCGGCGATCCAGCAGCGCACCATGGCCGCCATCGCCACCGTCGAGGGCAAGGGCATCGCGTCGCCGAAGGACCTGGAGGGCAAGAAGCTCGCCGACACCCAGAGCTCCGTCGTCCGCAACCTCTTCCCGACGTACGCCCGGATGGCCGGCGTGGACGCGAGCAAGGTGACCTGGGTCAACGGCCAGGCCCAGGACCTGATGGGCATGCTCGGCTCCGGCACGGTGGACGGCATCGGCCAGTTCGTCGTCGGCCAGCCCACCATCGAGACGGTGACCAAGCAGAAGGCCGTCATGCTGCCGTACAGCAACGTGATGCAGGACCTCTACGGCAACGTGCTGATCACCTCCGCCAAGCTCGCGAAGGAGAAGCCGGAGATGGTCAAGCGGTTCACCGCGGCCCTGATGAAGGGCCTGGACTACGCGCTGACCAACCCGCAGGAGGCGGGCGAGCTGCTGAAGAAGAACGTCGACGCCGCGAACCCCGCCGCGGCCGCCGCCGAGCTCCAGCTGATGGCCGGCTACGTGCGCTCCAACAACTCCGGCACCCAGCTCGGCACCCTGGACAGCGGCCGGGTCGCCAAGAGCATCGCGATCCTGCAGGGCGCCGGCGCGCTCAAGCAGAACATCACCCCCGACCAGGTCATCGACTTCAGCCTCGCGCCGAAGGCCTGACGTACGCCGACCGTGAGCACGGGGGTGCGGTCCACCCGGGGTGACCCGGGGGCCGTACCCCCGTCGCGTGCCGGCCCGGCCGGCAGGAGAGGAGAACCCGTGACGGAGACGACCGGTATCCGGCCCGGCGACACCGGGACGGAGCCCGCGGGCGCCGGCGCGCCACGGCCCGCGTCCGCGCGCCGATCCGGCGTACGTCCGGCGGCCGTCGGGCTGCCGCTGCTCGGCGCCGTGATCACGCTGGCCGCCTGGTGGCTGGTCACGTCGGGTCTGGAGCTGGTGCACCCGGTGTCGCTGCCTCCGCCGCAGGCGGTGTGGAAGGCGATGGCCGCGGGAAGCGACGTGCTGATGCCGGCGCTGGGGGTCACCACCACGATGACCGTGGTCGGCTTCCTGCTGTCGGCGGTGGCCGGGGTGCTGATCGGGATGGCCCTGGCCGGGTCCCGGCGCGTCGAGCGGATGTTCGCGCCACTGCTGGTGGCGGTCAACGCGGTGCCGAAGATCGCCCTGGGCCCGCTGCTGGTGGTCTCGGTCGGCTGGGGTGCGAAGCCGATCCTGACCATGGTGTTCCTGCTCTGCTTCTTCCCGATCGTGCTCTCCACGGCGACCGGGCTCACCACCACCCCCAACGACCTGGCCGAGCTGGCCCGGTCGCTGAACGCCTCGTGGTGGCAGGCGTTCCGCAAGGTGCGCTTCCCCGCCGCGCTGCCGCAGATCTTCGTCGGGCTCAAGGTGGCGATGCCGCTGGCCGCGATCGGCGCGGTGATCGGGGAGTTCTACTCGGACAAGCCGGGGCTGGGCTACCAGATCCTGCAGTACAACGGCATCGGGGACACCGCGACCGCCTGGGCGGCGATCGTGCTGGTCGCGCTGATGAGCATCCTGCTCTACAGCGCACTGTCCCTGGTCGAGCGCTTCGCCCTGCCGTGGGTGCGCGCCACGACCTCGGCCCGCTGACCTGCGTGCCAGCCGATGGTGTGGCCCGCCGGGTGCGGCGGGCCACACCGCCGGTCAACCCGCGAGGCGCCAGCGCCCGTTGCGCGCGACCAGGGTGGTGAGGGCCTGGGGCATCAGCCCGGAGTGGTTGTCCGGCGTCATCCGGATTGGTCCGGAGAGACCGTCCAACTGGGTCGTCTCCAGCACGTCCCGGATGCCGTCGCGGTCGACCTGGCCGGGCTCGCCGCCCGAGCGCAGTTCGGCGTCGGTGATGAGCTGCACCGCGTCGGCGGCGAACGAGGAGGAGCCGTTGTAGCCGCCGAAGCGGGCGGTGTAGTCCTGGAACCACTGCCGGCGGGCGGCCTTCGCCGGGGTGGTGGCGATGACGTCGTCGATCACCATGGTCTGGGTGAAGACCAGCGTGGCGCGTTCGGCCGCCCGGGAGCCGAGGAAGAGGTCACCGGCCGTTGCCGCGTCGAAGAAGAGGGCGCCCTCGAACTTGGCCTGCTGCGCGGCGGTGGCGGCGAGCGTCGCCTGCTCGGCCGTGGTCCAGACGACCAGCGCGTCCACCTTCTTCGCGGTCAGGTTCCGGACCTGCTGGCCGACCTCGGTGTCGGTGGTACGCACCGCCTCCTCGCGCAGCAGCTTGATGCCGGCCTTCGCGAACTCGGCGCGCAGCGCGGTCAACCCCTCGCGGCCGTAGGCGTCCTCGCTGTGCAGCACGCCCGCCTTGCGTACGCCCTTGCGGCGCATCTCCGCGGCGAGGGCGGCGGCGCTGTCGGTCGCGTTCGGAGAGAGCTTGAACACGTACCGTCGTTCGGCGACCGGACTGGACACGGCGCTGGACGCGGCGAGCGCAATGGTGGGAATTCGCTTCTCGTTGATGGTGCGTACGGCGCCGACGGCGCATTCGTTGCAGCCACCCATGATGATCCCGCTGACTTGGGAATCGTTGCTGAAGTCACCGATGTTGCGCAGCGACTCGCTCGCGTCCGACCGGTTGTCCTTCACCCGCAGCTCGACCTTCCGGCCGTTGAGCGCGCCGGAGGAGTTCAGCTGCTCGACCTTCAGTTCCAGCGCCCGCTGGTACGCCTTGCCGGCGGGCGCCGCCGCGCCGGAGAGCTCGAGGTCGGCGGCGATGACGATGGGACTGGTGTCCTGCTCGTCCGCCCCGAACTGGCAGCCGGTGAGCGTGGTGGCCAACACGGCCGATGCGAGCGCCGCGGCGCTCGCGGAGCGGATGGGGGTCAACTCAGTCCTCCAGATGCGGCCCGGGCGGTGCCCGGTCACCGCCGGGTTGTCCGTCCTCAGTAGAGGAACGGGATCGGTCTGCCGTACGGTGTGCGCGAAGCCTGCAAAACCTTGCCAACGCCGGGCCCCTGCGGTCAAGCGGAGCGTCCGAAGCGTTTCGGGACGCGTATCCCACATGGTGGGGCAACGGGAAGTTTGCGAACGCTTACTAATACGACACGGATGACCACCCTGGAGTTACATGCCCTGTTCACGGGCATGGAGAATTGAAGGTATTAGTTGACCGGATCACGGGATGCGAGCCCTCCGACCGTTTCCTACCCCGCCGCGACTTCCCAAACAGGATCGCTTCTGATGAAATCGCGGCCGTGCCGCGTGTGGCGCAGTCCGCTGCACCGGGCGCGAGTCGGCGGGGCAGGCGTGGAAGAAACGACGGAGGCGATGTCGTGAGCACCGGACCGACGACCCTGCCCGCGAGTGGCGACACCGATCAGCCGAAGCGGCGTCGGCTGCCCCGGCTCCGCGACGTGCGGATCCGCTCCAAGCTCGCCCTGATCCTGGTCGTGCCGGTCGCCGCGGTGCTCGCGCTGGCCACGGTCCGACTCGTCGCCGTCGGTGAGAACACCTTCGACGCCAACCAGGCCCGCGCGCTGACCGCGCTCTCCGTCGACGTCTCCGCGCTGACGCAGGACCTGCACGCCGAGCGGATGGCCGCCGCCGCCTTCCTGGCGACGCCGCAGCAGAAGGCCGACGCCTACAACCTGCGGGTGCGCAGCACCGACGCGCGGGTCGAGGCGTACCGGGCGGAGCGCGGACGCGTCGGCCAGGTGCCGACCGCCGTGCAGGAGCGGCTCGCGACCATCGACGAGCACCTGGAGACGCTCGCCGGCACCCGGCAGGAGGTGCTGGACCGCCAGCAGATGGCCGTCGCCGAGGCGACGCTCCGCTACGGGGTCATCATCACCGACCTGGTCGCGTACGGCGACGGGCTGGCCCAGCTGCCCGGCGACGAGCGGCTCGCGGACGCCCGGCGCGCGGTCGCCGCGTTCGCCCGCGCCAAGGCGGCCGTCGCCGAGGAGCAGTCGGTCGTCTTCACCGCCCTCGTCGCCGGCCAACTCGACGAGGAGCAGTTCTCCTCCTTCGTGGCGACGCTGACCAGCCAGCAGGAGGCGCTGGTCGCCTTCTCCCTGGCCGCCGACCCGACCCAGCGCGCCCTGGTCGACAGCACGGTCTCCGGCGACGCGGTCACCCTCGCCGACCGGGTGGCCGCCGACATCACCCGCTCGGTCGGGCAGAGCTCGCTGGTCACCGCCCAGGACGCCACCGCCGCCATCGGCGCGGTCAACGACCTGATGCGGTGGGCGGAGATCCGGCTCCAGGACCGCCTGCTCAGCCAGGCCGACCAGGCCCGGTCGGACGTCATCCGGCAGGCCTTCATCGAGACGGGGCTGGTGCTGCTGACCCTCATCGTCGCGGTGACCCTCGCCGTGGTGCTGGCCCGCTCGCTCAACCACTCGCTGCGCCGGCTGCGTGAGGGCGCCCTCTCGGTGGCGAACCACGACCTGCCGGACGCGGTGAAGCGGCTGCAGAACGTCGGCAACGTCGGCGACGGCGGTGTCGAGGAAATCGTCCGGCAGGTACGCGACCCGATCAAGCTCAACAACCGCGACGAGGTGGGCCAGGTGGCGCTCGCCTTCAACGTCGTGCACCGCGAGGCGGTCCGCGTGGCGGCCGAGCAGGCCGCGCTGCGTACCAGCGTCTCGGCGATGTTCCTCAACCTGGCCCGGCGCAGTCAGACCCTGGTCGACCGCATGATCGGCGAGCTCGACGCGATCGAGCGCGGCGAGGAGGACCCGAAGCGGCTCGCGCAGCTCTTCGAGCTGGACCACCTGGCCACCCGGATGCGCCGCAACGACGAGAACCTGCTCGTCCTGGCCGGCGCCGACTCGGCCGTGCCGCGCCGCGACGACGCCCTCCTGGTGGACGTGCTGCGGGCCGCCCAGTCCGAGGTGGAGCTCTACAACCGGATCGAGTTCGGCACCGTCGACACCGACATCTCGGTGGCCGCGCACGCGGTCAACGACGTGGTCCGGCTCGTCGCCGAGCTGCTCGACAACGCCACCCGCTTCTCGCCGCCGACCACCACCGTGGTCGCCGACGGCCGGCGGATCCGGGACTACGTCCTGATCCAGGTCGAGGACCGGGGCCTCGGCCTGACCGACGACCAGCTCGACTCGCTCAACCGGCGACTGGCCGCCCCGCCGAGCGTCGACGTCGCGGCGTTCCGGCTGATGGGTCTGGCCGTGGTCAGCCGCCTGGCCTCCCGCTACGGCATCCGGGTGGAGCTGCGCCGCAACGTCGAGGGCGGCACGGTCGCCCAGGTGACGCTGCCCGCCGCGACGGTGGTGCTGCCGGCCGTGCACAGCCGGGACCAGCAGATCACCCGGCCCCGGCAGCCGCTCGCGGTCGAGCAGAACCCGCTCACCCCGGCCGGCCTCGCCGAGCCGGCCGTCGGCGCGGGGCGTACCGCCTCCGCCACCCTCACCGACCAGTGGCGCTCCGCCGCCCCGGCGCCGTGGCAGGCCCCGGAGCAGGCGCGCGACACCGCGCCCCCGGTGCAGGCCGGTGGCCTGACGTCGGCGCAGCCGGCCGCCCCGGCGGCGCCCCCGGCCCGGCCGGCCTTCGCCGGCGGAGGCGCCTCGGTCGGTACGCCGACCGTCGCGTACCCCACGGTCGACGCGCTGCCCAAGCGCGTTCCCGGCGGCGGGGAGGCCCAGGCGCCGGGCGCGCCGGTCCTGCCGGTCGGCCCGATCGCCGGCTCCCCGGCCACCGCCGGGCTGTCGGCGGGGCTGGCCGGATCGGCCGCCGGCTTCGGCAGCGACCCGGGCACCGGCCGCGGCCTCGGGGCCAGCCTGGCCGCCACGGCCCCGCCCGCCCCCGCCGCGCCGATCACCCCGCGCGCCGAGCTGCCGGCCGAGGCACCGATCTTCCGGGAGATGGAGGCGGTGTGGTTCCGGTCGCACGGTAACGACGCCACGGCCATCTTCACCCGTCCGGACTTCAGCCAGTCGCCCGCGGCGCAGCAGGCCGCCGGAGCGCCGAGCGCCGGAGCACCGGCCGCCGGGACGCCGGCCGCCGCCCAGTCGG